>JAZTYE010000051.1:0-4710 GCA_045636765.1 Candidatus Egerieisoma sp. | reverse complement strand
ATATCCTCTCAAGGAACCCGTTGCATAAGGTGCAATTGAAATCTAAAGGAAAATCTACCATTGGCGGTAAGCCAATATGGTTTGATACAGATATTAACCGCCTTAATGAGGACAACAGGGGACAGTTGCTTGGCGAGTTCCACAGCGGAGACCGCATACTTGTTATCTGCAAAGACGGTACATTCTATACCACTAATTTTGATCTCAGCAACAGGTATCAGGGTGAGATTATAAAGGTAGAAAAACTGGATACCCAAAAATGCTACAGTGCAATATATATAGATGGCGAGACAGGCTTCCATTATATAAAGAGGTTCGCATTTGAGCCAAGTGATAGTGTTCCTACATTGTTCATTTCAGATGCACCTGGCTCTAGCTTTGTGGAGCTTAATGATGATGTACATCCGCAAGCCCTCATAACCTTTGGCGGCAAGCATGCCAAAAGGGAGGCAGAGAGCATTGATGTGGAGGAATTCATAGGCAAGAAGGGCTTTAGGGCAAAAGGCAAGAGAGCTACAGCATTTGAGGTGGAGAGCGTAAAATTTATTGAACCTCTGCATAAGGAAGAGGATAATCTTCCCGACGAATTGCCGGAGGGAGAAGATGCTATAGTGCAAGATTCAGCACCTCAGCAGGAGGGGTTTGCACCTGGCTCTACAGTGGAGTTTGACGAGCCAACATTGTTTTAGAAATTTATCGGGATTATGATTATAACTCTATGTGGTTTTATGGGCAGTGGAAAAAGTACTCTTGGAAGGGGACTTGCTTCTGCATTTAACTGCAGGTTCATAGATTTGGATGACTACATAGAGGAAAAATGGTTCATGAGCATCACTACAATCTTTGCAAAGAAAGGGGAAGAGTGGTTCCGCAATGAGGAGTGCAGCTCCCTTAAGGAGATTGTTCAGGAATATGAGTATCTTAATTCAAAAGAGAATTATACTCTGGTCCTCGCTCTTGGTGGTGGCACTTTAACCAATGCTGCCAGTGCGGAAGTTGTACGTAACTGTACCAGATGCGTTTACCTGCAATGCTCAAAGGAGGTTCTGCTTGGACGTCTTGTAAAAAACAATTCAAGAAGGCCATTATTGGCGGGTAAAAATGAGCATGATATGTCTGATGCAATAGATTCTCTTATGGAAAAGAGGGAGGTAATTTACAGGTCTACGGCATCAGTTGTATATGATACTACAGAAAAGAGAATAGGACGGGTAATTATGGAGTTTGGTGAGATGTTTGCTTTACAGGCAAAATAAACAGACAGGCTGGTCATTGACCAGCCTGTAGTGTTAATATATGTAACCGAATTTCTGAAGTTCCTTTTTGTTTTCTCTCCAGTTTGGATTTACTTTCACGAACATTTTAAGGAAAACCTTCTTCTCAAAGAATTTTTCCATGTCCCTGCGGGCCTGTGTTCCTACACGTTTTAGGGCAAGACCTCTAGGTCCAATGATAATTCCTTTTTGTGATTCCCTTATTACATTAATTACTGCGCTTATATTGTATATCTCCTCATTCTCCTCAAATGCATCAATGACAACCTCAGTACAGTAAGGAATCTCCTTGTTGTAATTAAGAAGGATTTTCTCCCTTATTATCTCAGAAGCAAAAAATCTCATGCTCTTGTCTGTAAAGACATCCCTGTCATACCATGCATGTTGCTGTGGCAGAAGTTCTACAAGTCTGCCAAGAAGAATATCCACATTAAACTTGTTAAGTGCAGATATTGGAAGAATCTCTGCTTTTGGAACAGTAGCATGCCATTTCTCTACAAGCTCAACCACTTTTTCCTGTTTGGTTTCATCAATCTTGTTTATGGCAATGATTACAGGGCACTCAACCTTGTTCAATTTGTCTATGTATTCCCTGTTCTTGTCAATCTTTTCCACTACATCTGTAACGTAAAGAATGATATCAGCATCTCCAATTGCAGTCTCCACAAAATCCATCATGCTCTCCTGAAGCATGTAGTTTGGCTTTAGGATACCTGGAGTGTCAGAGAATACAATCTGATAATCCTCACCGTTTACAATACCCATTATACGGTGTCTTGTAGTTTGGGCCTTTGCGGTAACAATGGAAAGTTTCTCCCCAACAAGTGCATTCATAAGGGTTGACTTTCCAACGTTTGGATTACCTATTATATTTACAAAACCAGCTTTGTTAATCTGGTCCATTCCATTTTCCATTTCCATAATAAGGATGAGTTTTACTCAAATGAACCCATTTTAAGCATTGAAACCTCAAGCTCAGTGAGGAATCTCCACTGTCCTCTTCTAAGGTTTTTCTTGGTCAGACCAGCAAAGTATACTCTGTCAAGCTTCTTAACCTTGTAGCCAAAGTGCTCAAACATTCTTCTTACAATTCTGTTTCTGCCTGAATGTATCTCTACTCCTACCTGTGATTTGTCCTCATCAATGTATGAAAGTGCATCTGCCTGTATAAAGCCGTCCTCAAGGTTTACACCGTCCAACAATGCCTGGAAGTCCGAACCTTTTAAGTTTTTGTCAAGGAATACATGGTAGATTTTCTTTTTCTCAAATGAAGGGTGGGTAAGTTTGTCTGCCAGCTCACCGTCGTTTGTAAGAAGCAATACACCTGTTGTTGCCTTATCAAGTCTTCCAACAGGGTAAACTCTCTCTGCGCATTTGCCCTCAACAAGCTGCATAACTGTTTTCTCTGCATGAGGATCGCTCATTGTAGTTACAAAATCCTTTGGTTTGTTCATTACAATGTAAACTTTAGCCTCTCCTTTTATGCGCTCGTCGTTGAATTTTACAACATCTTTAGGGTAAACTCTTGTACCCAACTCGGTAATAATAACACCGTTTACACTTACAAGACCAGCTGTGATAAAATCATCAGCCTCCCTTCTTGAGCATATACCTGAGTTTGCAATATATTTGTTCAATCTTACACCCTCGTCTGCTTTTGCTTTTGGAGCACGCTGGGCAGGAGTGTAGTTTTGTACACCTTTGTAGTTTCTTCTCTCCTCAAGAGATTTGCCTACCATACCGTAAGCTCTTTTGCCGGTGAACTCTCTCTCGCCAAAGCTTCTCTTGTCTGCTCTCTCCTCAAAATTTTTCTCTGTGCGGAAATCTTTTCCTTTACCGAATTTTCCAAACGGCTTATCACTACCCTGTGATTTGCCGAACGGTTTTCCACCTCTAGTCTCTTTGCCAAAAGGTTTTTCATCTCTGAAAGATCTTCCAGTTCTTGAATAGTTACGCTTTGCTGAGCTCTCTGCAGCTGAGCCTTCAACTGAGCCTTCACCGGCTGAGTAGCGTCTTGCAGGTCTTCCCTGCGCTGTGCCTCTGGCTGAACCAAAAGATTTTCTGCCGTTTGAAGCACCTGTACGTCCCGCACCTCTTGTGCTGGTACGTTTGTTGTTGTCGTTGTTTCTCATCTATATATGTAAAAATCGGTTGCAAAGGTATGATAATCTGTGAGATTTTCCTACTTTTACTGAATAATTTGAGGAGGATAAGGATGTGAGAAAATTAATTGGTATCTCTCCATTGGTAAGGGAGAATCTGAGTGTAGCATTGAAATCTATTAAGAGCAACAGATTAAGGTCTTTGCTCACAATCTTTATAATTGCTGTAGGAATCACTTCTTTAGTAGGTATTCTTACGGCCACAGATGCTCTAAAAAATGAGGTGTTTTCCAGTTTTGAAAAGTTTGGTACAACTTCATTTTCAATAGTTTCCAAATATTATTCCACCAGTGGAGGTGCTCGTGTAAGGGTTAGGAACGCACCAGTGATTACCTATAACCAGGCAAGGATGTTCAAGGATAATTTCAATGAGGATTGTCTGGTGTCTGTTTTTACCAGGGTAAATTCCAATGCTACTATAAAATATGAGGGAGAGAGCACAAATCCTACAGTCTCAGTTATTGCTGCAGATGAGAATTATCTCCAATATTCAAACGGCAAAATAGCACAAGGAAGGGGGATCAATGATAATGACATTAAGATGAGCTCTTTTGTATGTGTAGTTGGAAGTGGTGTTGTAAACTCGCTATTCAAAAACAATGCAAATCCTGTTGGAAAGATAATATCAGTTGAGGGGATCAGATTTGAGATAATTGGTGTAACTGACTCTGAGGGAAACGCAGTTGGCGGAAGTGCAGATAGTAGGGTAGTGGTGCCAATATCTGTTGCCAGAAGCTGTTTTATTGGTGAAAATACCTCCTTTACAGTGGGAGTAGTACCTGAAAAATTTGAGCATGGGGAGGATTATCAGGCAAAAGCAGAGCAGATTATGCGTTCAGTAAGAAGACTTTCCCCTATAGATGAAACGGACTTTAGGATAAGCAGCAGCCGGGCAATGATGGAAGATCTTAAGGATGTTATGGGGGTAATCACCATTATTTCTGCCGTAATAGGACTAATAACTCTTCTTGGAGCAGCTGTGGGGCTAATGAACATTATGCTTGTTTCTGTAAAGGAGCGTACCCGTGAGATTGGAACACGCAAGGCTCTTGGTGCATCTGCCAATACAATAAAGGAGCAGTTCCTGTTTGAATCTGTTGCAATAAGCCAGATAGGATGTCTCCTTGGTATTATAATGGGCATTCTCGTAGGAAATGCGGTTGCAGTGCTTATGGGGGCATCGTTCATTATCCCTTGGATCTGGATTTTCTCTGCAATAGCAGTATGTTTCTGTGTGGGAGTTGCCAGCGGATACCTCCCTGCAGTAAGGGCGT
>JAZTYE010000050.1:0-1528 GCA_045636765.1 Candidatus Egerieisoma sp. | reverse complement strand
CTTGCCTGCTTTCTTGACTTTATTGCGTGCATGATTTGAGCTCGCTTTTATATAGCGTTGGAATATCATGGAAACCACAATGAAGACAAGCAAAAGAATAATGTAAATAAGCTTGTAGGTTGAACTTGTAAAGAACGTATTGTCGCTGTCGTCAACCAGGAACTTATCCAATTTTATGAAATGAATGTCATTTCCCAATACCTTTAAATCTTCCTGGGCATTTGATGAAACATGACTTTCATTGACAGCTTTGGCTACAGAAATTTGAAAAGAATCAGTTTTTAGCGTCTGATATGATTGCTTTTCTGTATCAAAATAGCAGAACTCCACAGGTGGAATATTATATTTTCCTCCGTGTCTTGGCACAACAATATAGTCGTAAATGACACTTCCTTTTGCACCTTGAGCCGTATGAACCGTCTTGTCATCCTTCTTGGGGTCATAAACCTCAAAATCTTTTGGGAACTTTACGATGGGAGATTTCATCAGTTTCATGTTTCCCACACCATTTACAACGAGTCTAAGTGTTGTAGCGTCATTGGCGTTTAACTGCTGGGGAGTAAGTGATCCTGAAATCTGGTAACTTCCGACAGCTCCGTTAAAGTTCTCTGGACGTGGAGAAGGCAATGACTTGACGTCAATATTAACAGATGGGGTCTTTATCTTTTTCTGTACTAACTGAGACAAGCTACCACCTCCGAAAAATATATCAAAAGGATCCATGCTTGTATTATGGATCTCAATCTGAGCTTCAAATTCAATGGGTGGAACTGTCAGTTTTCCTGTTTTCTGGGGATAAATGACGTATTGTCTCCATACTGCCGTACCATAATTGCGACCGTTTATACGTTCATACTTCAAAGACATTTGTGCTTTGGAGTCAATTTCCTGCACGTGGTAGCCATCCAATTCAGGCATTTCACCTGAAAGTTGCTGGATATTGACAAGGGTGTATAATTTGTATGTCAGAAGAACGGCCTCTTGTTCATAAACACTAGTCTTTGATGCTGTTACATCTATATACAAATCCTTATCGCCAATAGACGACTTGTTAGATCTTTGAGGCTGATCCTCAACAGGTTCGTCCTGGACATTATTACTTGCCGATGAATTGTTAGATGAAGTGGCGGAAGAAGGCAACACTTCAATCTGACCAGTTTTACTGCTATAGGATTTTCCTTTTACTATTGCAACAGCGGAAGGAATTTCCAAAACTCCTTCTTCTGTTGGCTGTACCATGTAAGTGAACGTAATACTACTATTATGTGTAGTTTTACCATTCACCATGGAAAAACTGCTTTGGGAACTTGTGCTTGGACCGTAAAGAACTCTGAATCCTGGAAAATCCTTTACTTGGAAATCTTCTACATCATTTGTATTAACCACATAGCTGATTCTTATCCTATCACCAACTTCTGCCTGATTAGGTGCTTGCAATTTTACCGTAATCTGGGCAGAACATAAAGTTGCTATAAAGAACAATAATATCAGAAAATATTTGCGCATTATTTTTAAATGTTACAGATTT
>JAZTYE010000049.1:0-24570 GCA_045636765.1 Candidatus Egerieisoma sp. | reverse complement strand
GTGAGTTCATTAAAAAGCGAATAATAACAAGTTATGAAAAGCTATTTCAGATTCCTTTCCCGCAACAAGCTCTACACCGCCATTGAGGTGGCGGGGTTGAGCATTGCGCTGGCGTTTGTGGTTATTTTTACCTGTTATGTGCGGCAGCAGCTGGATGTATGTTACTTCTATCGGGATTATGACAAGATATATCTTGTTGGATTGGGTAACGAAACATATTCTTGCCATAATATGGCCCATAAACTTAAGGATGAGGTGCCTGAGATGGAGGATGCAGTGCTGGTCCAACAGTATTATAATGGGTATAAAATCAACGGAGAAATTTCATCAAAGGAGAGTTTGTTGGTTGTAGGGAAGGATTTTTTCAATTTTTTCCCGATAGTTTTTCTTAAAGGTTCCCCAGACGAATTCAATACAAAGGACAATGCCTTTGTAACGGAAAGTTTTGCCAAAAGGAATGGAGGCGACAAGGTGATTGGTCAGAAGCTTGTAGATGGAGATAAGGAGTTTGTAATTGCAGGAATAATTGAAGATTTTACGGCTGGAGTGTTCCCGAATTTTGAAATTGTTGTAAATGCAAACTCAAATTATTATAAGGAAGAGGCCAATTATATAAGCAGTGCTCTGATGACTTTTGTAAAAGTTGGAGAAGATGCCAATATAGATGAACTGCAAGTGAAGGTACGGTCACTGGTAAGTAAATGGTACAAGTCTTTTAATGTGTCACAAACGGACGAGGCGTCTCTTGTAAGGTTGGACAAACTTTACTTTTCCGATCTTAAAAATGGTGGAGGATTAAAGTCTGAAGATCCCAACAAACTGCTTGTTTTCAGTATAGTTGTGATTTTTATTTTGGCTTCTGCCGTAATCAACTACGTTAACCTTAATGTTGCAAATGCCCAGAAGAGGGCAAAGGAGATGAGCATAAGGCATATAATGGGTGAAGAGTACAGAAAGATTGGCATACGTATATTTGTGGAATCCCTTATTACTGTTGCCCTATCATTTTCAATTGCAATGGGAATTGCCCTTTTGATAATGGAGGATGTAAACTGGCTGCTTCAATCTGTTGTGCTGACAAAGTTGAGTTTCACTTTAGATTATATTGTACTGTATCTTCTGCTGATGATTGCAATTGCAGCCCTCTGCACCATTTTTGTATATGTTGCCTTAAAGCGGGTAAAATTTACAAGCAGCACCAATACAGGCAGGAGAATGGGTAGAGTGTTCATCTGTCTGCAGTTCATTTTGTCATTCATAATGATATCATCTGCCGTAACAATGGAACTGCAGATGAAACATATCCTAAGCAGAGATATGAATGCCAATATGGATAATATATATTTTACAAACTCAATTTCACAACAGCTTAAGCAGGAGCTGGAAGTGCTTCCGTTTGTACGCAGTATAGGGGTGACAACAGCATATCCGGGGTATTTCCCTTTTTCAATTAGGAAGAATGGAGATCCATTTTCAATAAGTATTATGGAGTGTGACAGCGTTGCATTCCGCATTTTTGGATTCAAAAAAATACAGGATTTCAATAAAGGGGACTGTTTAGGTACCTGGATGAGTGAGTCGGCAGCCAATAAATACAACATAACTGCAGAGAATCCGGTATGGGTTGCAAATCCTGGGGTAAACGCCATTAGCCATATTGTTCCAGGAATCATTAAGGATATACCTACAAGAGAAATTCTTAACTCAAATAATGAGGCTTTGGCCATGGTAAGTGTCATCTCTGCCCAGGATTTGCGTTGGGGTGGATTTGTGCTGGAGGTAGAACATACAGAGGAAAACAGACATCTTCTTGATAGTCTGGTACAGACTGTATATCTTAAGAGATACGGTATGGAGGCTACTGGATATGGCTTCTTGAGGGTGCTTCAAAAAGATAAGTATGACAAGACTATAAGGGATATGAGATTAATGGAAATGTTTATGGTTATAGCAATTATGCTTTCCACCCTGGCATTTCTGGCCATGAGTATGCACTATGCCACAGGCAATACAAAACAGGTTGCAATACATAAGGTCTTTGGCGGCAGCACCAGGAGTGAAACAGTCCGTTGTATGGCTCAGTACTTTAAGATAATGGCAGTTGCCATAGTGCTGTCCCTCCCTGTTGCCGTATGGATCAGTTCCCGATACCTTGAGCAGTTTGCAGAAAAAATTGCCCTTGAGGAAAACTGGTGGATTTTTGTTGCAGCAGCCATCATTCTGATACTCATCTCCACTGCAACAGTACTTTTATACACCATCCGGGCTGCCCGCGCCAACCCGGTGGAGGTGCTGAAGAAGGAGTAATGTTACGTTGTCTTTTTGTGCAACTTGTTGAAATATAGAGATGTAGATTTTGTAAAATTAGCGTATATTTGTAGATGTAAAAATATATATCTGATTATCAGTAAATTGTACAAAAAGACAACGTAAATGAAAAAAGTATTCTTTTTTGCCCTGCTACTGTGTGTTTTGCAGGTGCTCCCGGCACAAATTGTTTACGGAAGAAATGCTGCTGTTGGAAAGGATAACGGCAATGTAGTACTGGCATATGTTACATCCTGGAGCAGCGTGATGCCCAATCCACAGGTGCTTACCCATATTAATTATGCTTTTGGCCATGTGAATGCGACTTTTGATGGAGTAAAGGTAGATAACCCGCAGAGGCTGGAGGCAATTTCTGCACTTAAGAAGGAGCATCCGCATCTTAAGGTTATGCTTTCGGTAGGAGGTTGGGGAAGTGGCCGTTTCAGTGAAATGGCGGCAGATCCTCAGCTGAGGAAGAAGTTTGCCAAGGATTGCAGAAGGGTTGTAAAGAGATATAATCTGGATGGAATAGATATAGACTGGGAGTATCCTACTGTCTCTTCTGCGGGGATTTCATCATCGGGAAAAGACACAGAGAATTTTACCCTTCTAATGAGGGATATAAGGAGAGCTATAGGGAAGAAGAAACTTCTTACCCTGGCAACTGTGTGCAATGCAAGGTACATTGATTTTCCTGCAATTGGGCCGTATGTGGATTTTGTAAACATTATGGCTTATGATATGACAATGAATATTGCCAAGCATCATTCTCCGCTGTTTGTTTCAGAGAATACTTCTGTCCTTTCAGCTGCAAATTCCATTGAGGCTCATCTGGCGGCAGGGGTGCCGGCCTACAAGCTTGTTTTGGGTGTCCCTTTTTATGGCAGGGGAAACAATGAGTACAAGCAATCTGCAAGCTATAGCCGTATGCCGGCTTTGCCGGAGGGGTTTGAAGAAAAATGGGATGAGAAGGCCCAGGCCTCTTATATTGCAAATGCCAAAGGGGAGTTTGTTTTTGGGTATGAGACCCCACGCTCCCTTGCGGTAAAATGCAAATATGCCAAAGAGAAAGGCCTTAAGGGTATAATGTTCTGGGAATATGCAGGTGATACTCCCGACAATAAACTCTGCAGGGTATTGAGGGAGTATTTTTAGTTGGTTGGTGAACATTTCCCGGCCCTTTTCCGTTTAAGTGGAAAATGCGGGGGTACGTTATGCCGGACAGCAGTGCCGGACGCAGTGCCCATCTTTAAAATCAATCACTTATGGAAAAGGGAAAATTACACACGCAGGCAATCCAGAATGGTTTGACCTCTGCCAACGGCAGGCCGGTGGCAGATAATCAGAATGTACAGACAGCAGGGTTAAGGGGCCCTATGGTGCTGCAGGATCCGTGGTTTTTGGAGAAGCTGGCCCATTTTGACAGGGAGGTGATACCGGAGAGGCGCATGCATGCCAAAGGTTCCGGTGCCTACGGTACATTTACGGTTACACATGATATTACCCGGTATACAAGAGCATCAATCTTCAGTGCCGTGGGTAAGAAAACAGAGTGTTTTGTGAGGTTCTCTACAGTTGCAGGTGAGAGGGGAGCGGCAGATGCGGAGAGGGATATCCGCGGGTTTGCAATGAAATTTTATACAGAGACAGGCAATTGGGATCTTGTGGGAAACAATACTCCGGTATTTTTCTTGCGTGACCCGTTGAAATTCCCTGATCTGAACCACGCCATAAAGAGGGATCCGCGCACCAATATGAGAAGTGCCAACAACAATTGGGATTTCTGGACATCCCTTCCTGAGGCGTTGCATCAGATTACCATTACAATGAGTTCCAGGGGTATTCCGTATTCATACAGGCACATGCATGGGTTCGGGAGCCATACATATAGTTTTATAAATGCAGATAATGAGCGTATTTGGGTAAAATTCCACTTGCGTACCCTGCAAGGGATAAAAAACCTTACAGACCAGCAGGCTGAGGCTGTAATTGCTAAGGACAGGGAGTCGCACCAAAGGGATCTTTATGAGAGCATTGAGAAAGGGGATTATCCACGCTGGCTGTTCCAGATTCAGCTGATGACCACAGCTCAAGCGGAGAGTTACCGTATCAATCCGTTTGACCTTACCAAAGTGTGGCCTCACGGGGATTTTCCTTTGCATGATGTGGGTATTCTGGAGCTGAACCGTAACCCTGAGAATTATTTTGCAGAAGTTGAGCAGGCTGCATTCAACCCGCAGAACATAATTGACGGCATAGGTTTTTCTCCCGACAAGATGCTCCAGGGACGCCTCTTCTCATATGGGGATGCCCAGAGATACCGCCTTGGTGTAAACCTTGAGCAGATTCCGGTAAACCAGCCACGTTGCCCGGTGCACTCATATCATAGAGATGGAGCAATGCGTGTGGATGGCAATTATGGTTCTACTTTGGGTTATGAGCCAAACAGTTATGGAGAGTGGAAGGACAGCCCGTGGATGAAGGAACCTCCATTGAAAGTGCAAGGAGAGGTTTACAACTATCCCGAGAGGGAATATGATGAGGATTATTACTCCCAGCCTGGAGACCTCTTCCGCCTTATGCCCCCGGATGAGCAGCAGCTCCTTTTTGAAAACACAGCCCGCGCAATGGGTGATTGCGCCACATTTATAAAGGAGCGTCATGTGGAAAACTGCTACAAGGCAGATCCTGCCTATGGCGAGGGGGTAGCCAGGGCGTTGGGATTGTAACGTTGTCTTTTTGTACAAACGCCTGTTTTACAGGTGTATAGAAAAGGAGATTCTCAAAATTTTGAGAATCGCTCTTTTCTATTTTATTGAAATTCAGTAAATTGTACAAAAAGACAACGTAACTGAAAAAACAGTATATTTGTAAATAATAAAGTTTATACGGATGGTGACAAAGCAGAAGGGAAAAATATTGGCAGTTGATGATAATGCAGGGATAAGGGGGGCACTTAAGGTGCTTCTTCCAATGCATTTTGAGCAGGTGGAGCTGATTGCTTCGCCTAAGGAGCTTATGGGTAAGATGCAGCAGTTCAAGCCAAATGCGGTACTGTTGGATATGAATTTCCACACAGATATCAATACCGGTAACGAGGGGCTGTTCTGGCTATCTGAGCTTAAAAAGAGTTTCCCTGATGTTGAGGTTGTTCTTTTTACAGCTTATGCAGATATCCAGCTGGCCGTTGAGGGGATGAAGCGAGGGGCTTTTGATTTTGTGGTAAAGCCATGGGATAATGATAAGCTTATAGAGATTCTTAAAAATGCCGTGCAGAAGCAGCAGGGCAGCAGAAAGAAGGATTCCCAGGGGGCAGCAGGCAGTATTCTCCCTGATAAAATGATCTGGGGTGCCTCCCAGCAGATGCAGGGTATTCAAAGAACAGTAGAAAAAATAGCCCCCACAGATGCAACTGTGCTCATTACCGGAGAGAACGGTACAGGTAAGGATCTCCTTGCCGGGGAGATACACAAACTCAGTGCCCGTAGCGGTAGCATAATGGTAAGCGTTGATGTTGGATCCCTTACAGAATCCCTATTTGAGAGTGAGTTGTTTGGCCACGTAAAGGGTGCCTTTACCGATGCCCATGCAGACCATACCGGAAAATTTGAACAGGCTAACGGAGGTACACTCTTTTTGGATGAGATAGGCAACATACCGCTCCATCTCCAGGCAAAGCTGCTGCGTGTTCTCCAGAACCGCTGCATTACCAGGGTGGGAGATACAAGACAGATTCCAATAGATATTCGCCTTATCTGTGCAACCAATATGGACCTTGAACAGATGATAAGGGACGGCAGGTTCCGCGAGGACCTTTACTACCGCATAAATACAATGCAGATAACCCTGCCTCCATTGCGGGAACGTACGGATGAAATTAAGGAGCTGGCAACAAGCTTTTTGCAGCGCTATGCAGAGAAATATCACAGGAATGTGCACAAAATTGACTCCGATGCCCTCAATGCCCTAAAACTGAACCGTTGGAGCGGCAATATAAGGGAGCTGAAGAATTCCATAGAGAAAGCTGTAATTATGAGTGAAGGGGAGAGCCTTTCAATACAGGATCTGCAGTTGAGTATTCCTGTTCCCGACAGCCTGATGAAGTCAGAAGGGGGACATGGTGGGGCAAGCGTAAATTTGTCGGGAAGAGGAACCCAGGTATCCCGGCAGGCAAATGAATACAATGGGGAGACTTTGGAGATGCAGGAGGAGCGTACAATAAGGGCTGCAATGGAAAAATGTGGCGGCAACCTTACACTTGTGGCCAAAAGCCTGAACATATCGCGCCCCACATTACATTCCAAATTAAAGAAGTACGGAATCTAAGATGTTTAAAATCATTCTCATACTGGCAGTGGCGGCTGTTGCAGTCTTCATATACACGGTTTATCTGTGGAAAAGGACCAGCAACAAGCTTACTTATATGCTTGACTCGCTAGAGAATGATGATCTTAATTTCAGGTTCAGAGAGGTTAACTTTTTCAGTATCTCCCTTAACAGAACACTTAACAGGTTAAGGGGAATTTACCAAAAGCGCAAGGCTGAACTTAAGGAACAGGAGCAGTTTTATGCCCATATGCTGGAGAATGTTCAGACAGGTATAATGGTTGTTGATGAGAGCGGCAGGATAACCTTCTATAACAACTATGCAAAGATTCTCCTTGGAATGGATTCATTCTCGCACCTTAGACAGCTCAGAAGGGTGAGCGACTCCCTTTACAGTAGCTTTACGCAGGTGCAGCCAGGCAAGGCCATGAAAGCCAGCTACTACAATGAGAGCTCACAGGTGAACATACTTATGCATGCCTCACACGCTAAGATTAAGGGAAAGGAGGTGAAGATTGTTTCATTCAGCAATATTGACCAGCAGTTGGGAGAGAACCAGCAGGAGAGCTGGAACAAGCTTACCAGAGTTCTCACCCATGAGATTATGAACACCATTACCCCAATTGTGTCATTGAGTGATACCCTTAATAAATGTGCGGTAGAGGATAATCTCCCCAGCAGCTACATTCATGGGCTTGAAACCATTTCAGCCTCGTCAAAAGGGTTGCTCGGTTTTGTAGAGTCATACAGGAGCCTTACCAGAGTGGCGGCCCCAATCCGCAAGTCGTTCCAAGTTTGTGATTTGGTTGAGCGGGTATTTCAGCTTTCTGCACCGTATACAACAGAAAAGGGTATAAAGACACAATTTATAGAGAAAACACCGGATCTGCTCCTTTGGGCAGATGAAAGCCAGATATCTCAGATTCTTGTAAATCTTATAAAAAATGCCTCCCAGGCAGGTGCTGCACAAATAACTGTTACGGCAGATCTGGACTCATTGGAGAATGTTGTAATTGAGGTCACCAATAACGGTGCCCCTATAAGCAAGGAGGGACAGGAGGAGATTTTTGTACCTTTCTACACAACAAAACAAGAAGGGACAGGTATTGGCCTATCCCTTTCCCGACAAATTATGCGTTTGCATAACGGCACCCTTCAGCTTACCCGCAGTGATGCCACTGCTACCACATTTACACTTCACTTTAAGTAAAAAGCTTCACCAGGAATGCTGCCAGCCATGCCATTGTGCAGCTGTACAGGGTCATGAACATTGCCCATTTTGCCCCTGCCTCCTTCACTATTGCCGCAATTGCTGCAATGCAAGGGAGGTAAATGAGGATAAACAGCATTAGGGAGTATCCTGTAGATGGGGTAAATATCTGCTGCCCAATCTTCTCTCCATTGTCATAGGTCTGCTCTGCAAGTTTGTTCTGCAGGGTAAGTTCAGAATCGTCGGGAGACTGGTAAAGGACACCCATTGAACTTAGGATAAGCTCCTTGGCTGCAATTCCGGTAAAGAGGCTCACTCCAATTTTCCAGTCATAGTCAAGAGGGCGGAATACAGGCTCTACAAACTGTCCTATCTGGGCAATGTAAGACTGCTCTATCTGTTCATATTTTTGCTGTGCCTCAAGTTGCAGAATCTCTGCCTGTATTGTCTGTTCAGGTGCACCGCTCTGCTCAACCTGTTCTATAAGTTGGGCATAGTCTTTTGAGAACTCTGTCTTGTGCGGGAAGTAGCCCAATGCCCAGATGAATATTGAACCTGCCAGAATTGTAGTTCCCATCTTGCGCAGATACTGCTGGCTTCTGCCCCACATGTGGCTGAGGGAGTTCCTTACGGTTGGCATCCTGTAAGGGGGAAGCTCCATTACAAACGGAACATCATCTTTCCTCTTAAAGAATTTCTTTAGCATAAGGGCGGTAAATACAGCCATGAGCATACCTATAAAGTACACAGAAAATAGTATTGCACCCTGATATTTTGTAAACAGGGCCGTTACAAAGAGCATGTATATAGGGTACTTGGTACCGCAAGACATAAACGGAATCATCATTATGGTTATGATCCTGTCCCTGCGGTTTTCCAGGGTACGTGTTGCCATTATGGCCGGTACGTTGCATCCAAAGCCCATTATGATAGGAATTACAGATTTGCCGTGCAGACCTATCTTGTGCATTATCTTGTCCATAAGAAACGCTACCCTTGCCATATATCCGGTATCTTCCATAAATGAGAGGAAGAGGAACAGGATCATTATCTGCGGGAAGAATACTATTACGCTTCCCACTCCGGCAATGGCTCCGTCAACTATAAGGTCTTTTAGGACACCATCCGGCAGCATGTTGCCAATTGCAGTGCCAAGCCATGCCACAGCAGCATCTATCCAGTCTGTAGGGTACTGTCCTATGAAAAACGTGAGTTGGAATGTAAGGTACATGAACAGAAAGAACAGCGGCAGGCCAAACCATTTGTGGGTAAGGATGTTGTCAAGCCTGTATTTTTTTGCAATATTGCTTTGTTGTGCGTGAGTATATGTCTCTTCAAGTGCTCCGTGTATAAATGCATATTTGGCATCTGTAATTACAGAAGCGCTGTTGTCATTGTACTCCCTTTCAATCTTCTTTATCTGTTTTGCAGCTGTTTCAATTACGGCTTCTGTACCGCTTATCCCGGCAACCTGCTGTGTAAACTCCTTGTCTCCCTCAAGCAGCTTTATGGCTGTGTACTGCGGGTGGAACTTGCTCCTTAACTCCTCGTTTTTCTTTATAAGATGTTTTACCTGATGTATGGATTCGTTTATTGTGGTGCCGTAATTTATGTGAAAATGCCTGTAGTCTGAGTCCTTATCACTATAAATGGTGATTATTCTCTCCAAAAGGTCTGTAAGTCCCAATCCTTTTGTAGCCACAACCGGTACAAACGGAATACCTATCATCTTTCCAAGGAGGGTATAATCAAACTTGTCTCCCTTGTTCTCAAGCTCATCATACATGTTAAGGGCAGCCACAACCTTAATGTTCATGTCTATAAGCTGGGTGGTAAGGTAGAGGTTACGCTCAAGGTTTGAGGCGTCAATTACGTTTACAACAACATCGGGCATATCTCCCAAAAGGTGTCTTCTTACATAGAGTTCCTCAGGGGTGTACTCACTCATTGAGTAGGTTCCGGGGAGGTCTGTAATGTTTATTGTGTACCCTTTGTGTATGAATTGTGCAGTCTTAAGGTCTACAGTTACACCGCTGTAGTTTCCGGTTTTCTCGTTCCTGTTTGCTGCGGTATTGAATAGAGTAGTTTTGCCGCAATTGGGGTTTCCAACCAATGCTACATTAATTGTATTCATTTGTTGGTGAGACAGTTGCATAAGAGCCTCATCTGTAGGGATTGTGCCTCCCTCAAACGGCTGCTGCATCTTGCTGTATGTCTGGTGAGATACAATCTCAATAAGGTCTGCCTCCCTTTTTCTAAGGGAGATGCGGTATCCCATAAGCTCCAGCTCCATTGGGTCTCCAAGGGGAGCTTTCTTAATTACCTTTACAGCAGTGCCTGGGACAAATCCCATCTCTGTTATGCGTTTACGGAATGCACCGTAGCCTTTTACTTTTGTAATGATGGCCTCCTGGCCGGGTTGCAAATATGATAATGTCTTTATATTTCCTGATTCCATACGGATATCTACTCTAATCCACACTACAAATGTACCCATTATGGTGCAAGAGGGTAATCACTAATTTAAGGTATTTATTATTTTTGCAGGGCTGTAAAGTTCCCCAATTTTGGGAGGCAGCGGTAAAAATTATCGGGATGAAGAAACTTAAAAAGATATTGGCCTTTGTTGTGGCAGCCTTTATGGCTATTATTTATTTTGCTGAGGAAATTAATGGTGTGGTTGGCAATGTGCAGGATGCACTTCCTGTGCAGTTTGACCTTACTAATGTGGGATTGCCTGTGCTGGAGGGGGACAACTCTTCCCAAGTGATTGCCTATACGGGGCATACCCTTTCATATAACAGTAAAACACGCCTTCCAAATTGGGTGGCATACGAACTTACTGCCCAGGAAGCACAGGGAGAGAACCCCCGCAAGGATAAGTTTGCCCAGGATCCGCAGGTAAGGGGGCCACAGGGTGCAAAGGAAGATTACCGTAACTCAGGTTGGGACAGGGGACACATGGCCCCTGCCGGAGATATGAAGTGGAGCACACAGGCTATGGATGAGACTTACTATTTTACCAATATATGCCCGCAGAATCATGAGCTTAACTCCGGAGACTGGAAGGAGCTGGAGGAGCAGTGCCGCAGATGGGCTATAAAATATGGATCTTTACATGTTGTATGCGGTCCTGTTGTGGGGGGGAATGCCCATGGAGTTCTGGGCCCCAACAAAATTGTTATTCCCGACAAATTCTTTAAGGTAATCCTTATCCCTAAAGGAGGTGAGTACCACGGAGTGGGCTTCATTTTTGACAATCCGCCCCGCAGAAAATCCAAAATAAGCAGCAAACCGCCTGTGCAAAGGCCGCTGCAATCGTATGCCGTAACCATTGATGAGGTGGAGCGTATTGCAGGTATGGATTTCTTTCCGCTGCTGCCTGCTGAACTGCAAGAAGTAGTAGAATCCACTTCCGCACTACCTTCCCGTTAAGGTTTGGTGCCAAAAAGTGGCATTTCCCGCACCAAAGTTGTGTGAGTGTTAAGGTTTGGTGCCAAAAAGCGGCATTTGTGGGACCAAAGTTGCGTTGCGGTTGTGGTTTGGTGCCAAAAAGAGGCATTTCCCGCACCAAAGTTAGGTGGCTGCAGTGGGTGGCTACAGTGAGTGGCTACAGGAGTGGCTACAGGGGTGGCTACAGTGGCGGCCTAAAAAAACAGCTGGGGTTCCTGGCGGGGCTGTGTAAAGTTGCGCTCCAGTATCTCCTTGTGCTCCAGGTATGTTGGGTCTGTGAAGTATTTTGCTTTAGGACGGCATTTCTTTACGCAGGCGCAACATTTTATGCATATGCCGGTAACCTCAGAGCAGTTTTCCGGATTAATGGCTCCCATGGGACACAGCATGGCGCACAGTCCGCAGTTTGTGCATTTTTCCGGGTCAGTTTCCGGTTTTACTTTTCTTATGTCTATGCTTTTGCTGTCGCTGCTTTTTGCGTTGTAGAATTTGTATGGGTATGGGTTGCCCGGCACATCCACACTATCGGGAACAGGGGTGCCTTCTTTAATTTTAGCGGCAATTTTTTGTGCAAATTCCTCTGCAATCTGCAGATCCATGGCATCTGGGCGTCCGCCGCCAAGGGTGTATGAGAAAGAGTGCTCCCCAATGAATGCCGCAGCGGCAATATTACGGAAGCCGTTGCCCTGCATGATGTCTCGCAACTCAATGAGAGCATCATCAAATGCACGGTGTCCATATACAACTACCGGTACCCCTATGGCACCGTTTCCCTTTATGGAAGCAATGTAATCTCTCTGCAGGTTGGGTACACGGCCAATATATACAGGTACACCAAAAATAACCAGTTCACCGGCATTGTAGCAAGGTGTTTCCTTTCTTTGAAGTGGAGTTGTTATGTTCTTCTCTTTATAAGGGATATCCAATGCCGCAGCTATGGACTGTGCTATTTGTACCACTACCTTTTTGGTGGTATATGTAGGGCTGAAAAACAGCGCTGTTACCTGTGTTATATGCATTTTTTCCATATTGCAAAGTTATTATTTTCTCCAATTGTTTATATTTGTATTATTATGAAAATAATTCGTATGAAAGCTAAATTATTATTGTTATTGGCCGTAGTGGTGCTGTTTGCGTCATGTTCAAAAGAGAACCCTTCCAATAAAGAGGAGGAAAAAACTGTACATAAAGCAAACAGGTTTGTGTATGACTTTACATCAGAGGCTTATTTGTGGAGTGCAGATATACCTTCTTTCATAAATTATAGAAGTGCAGATAATCCGCAAGACTTGTTTGAGCTCATGAGAAACAAGGAACTTGACAAGTGGTCTTATGTATCTGAGAATTCAGAGGAAGAGATGAATCAGTTCCAGGGGGTGTCAACTACATTTGGATACTCTTTGGCATTTGGCCGTTTTTCAAACAAGCCTACAGACTTGTTTGCATTGGTTGAGTATGTATATAAAGATTCTCCGGCACAGAAAGCCGGGTTTAAAAGGGGTGACATACTCCTTACGGTTGGAGGCACTGCCATTACTGAGGCAAATTACCTTAACCTTTATTATGCTCCACAGGTTGAGATAGGACTTGGTGCAATTAATGCCGATGGTGCTGTTACAACCAGCAATGTTGTAAGAAAAATGACAGCAGTTGAGATGTATGAGGATCCAATAATTGATTATCGTGTAATTGAAGCTGAGGGGAAGAAAGTTGGATATCTTGCATATGCAGGCTTTTATGAAAAATCCCATACAAAACTGGTGGAGGTTTTTGAGAACTTTAAGGGTGCCGGTGTCCAGGAACTTATCCTTGATTTGAGATACAATCCTGGTGGAGATGCCAAGACCCCTTCATATTTGTCGAGCCTTTTTGCCCCATACGATAAAGTAAAGGAGGGAGCGGTATTCCTCAAGCAACAGTGGAATGAATTGTATATGGCATATTATGAGTCTATTGGTGAGAATATGTGCACATATTTTGCAAAGGATATTCCTGTAAATATAAATATGAACAGGGTGTTTGTCCTTACCAGTTCAAAGACAGCTTCAGCAAGTGAGGCTACAATATCCGGTATAAAACCTTATATGGATGTTGTTCTTGTTGGAGGAACCACACATGGTAAATATTGCGGTGCTGCACTTCTTGTCCCTGATGAAAAGAACTATCCTGGTTTGAGTAATTGGCTTCTTTCTTTGGTAATCTACAAGTTTGTGAACACACAAGGATTTACGGAGTTTAAGGATGGCATTGCACCGGACTATGAAGTTGAAGATTCTGGTTTGTGGGGCGCAATTCCACTTGGAAGTAAAGAAGATCCGCTTATTGCAAAGGCCCTTTCCATTATAACCGGAGGGGATGTAAAATCTTTGGAGCAGCGTACCATTGCGCCGGAAGGTCTTGTGTTGGAACCTTCATTGGGTGAGTCAAAGAGTAAAGGAGGATACAAATTTATAATGCAGTAAATTTAGCATCATATGAAAAAATTGCTTTTAATTTTATTTGTAGCAGTTGCGGGAACCATGTTTGCCCAGGAAAATGCAGATATGGAGAAGTATCTTAATAAAGATGCAGTTCCTGTTATAGATGGCAAAGTTGTCTTTTCAGAAAAAGTAGATATACTGGATGGCCATTCAGTAGAGCAGGTTGGAGCAATTGCAACCAAATGGCTTGAGGGACTTCTTGCCGGGTTTGACTCTCCAAGAAACAGGATAGTATTGAGCAAGGATAACAGAATTGCAGCAACGGGATATGCAGAGGTTATCTTTACCAATAATGCCATCTCGTTGGACAGGGCAAACATGAACTGTGTAATAATTGTAAATTACTCTGCAAGTGAGTGCTCTGTGAGCATAGAGAGGATAAAATATGATTACAATAATGCCGGAAAGAGTGAATCATATTTGGCAGAGGATTATATAACATATGAAAATGCAGTAAACAAGAAAGGAACCAAGCTTTCTGCAATTACAGGAAAGTTCAGGAAGGGAACCATAGACAAGAAAGATGAAATTTTCAAATCTTTTAAGGAGGCTTTCAAATATTATTCCCGACAAGGACTTGCTCAAGTTGTTAAAGATGCTCCACATGTAATGTTTGCACAGCCTGCACCGGCAGAGGCGGCTCCAGCTAAGAATGTTGTTGAAAATTTGTCGGGATACAGAAAGATTGATCCTGAGAATATACCAGGAAACTTCATTAAGATGGTGTCAAAGGAGTGGATGCTCATTACTGCCGGCAATAAAGAGAAATTCAATATGATGACAGCAAGTTGGGGAGGTATTGGAGTGCTTTACAACAAACCGGTTGCCATTTGCTTTATTAATCCTGCCAGATATACCTATCAGGTTATTGAGAATAGTGATACCTATACACTTACTTTTTATACAGAGGCGTATAGAGATGCCCTAAAATATTGCGGAACTAAATCTGGAAGGGATGAGGACAAGGTTAAAGGGTCTGGTCTTACCCCAATTGAGACAGAAAATGGAGCAATGGCATTTGGCCAGGCATGGATGATTATTGAGTGCAAGAAACTTGTTTCACAGTCAATATCTTTGGATGCTATTAATAACAAGGAAGAGCAGAACAAGAGAGCTTCCCAGCCAATGCATAAGATGTATATTGGTGAAATACTTAATGTGTGGGTCAAATAGTCTGCTCAGTTAGAGAGAACCAATCAACTTTAGGCCATTCTTTTACACGGAGGATGGCCTTTGTTATATCCCTGTTCATCTGACGGGAGAGCCCAGGACCGTTCCATGATGAGCTGTTTGAAATGAATACCCATGTGTAACCGTTTTCCTCAGCTTTGATTAGGGCGCTGGTTCCGCTCATTGAACCGCTTCTGAGCCATGTTTTTGAATTTGAAGATGCCCAACCGGCAGGTTTTGAGTTCTTCTGGTATGGAGTCATAAAATCTATGGTCTCGCTGGTAAGGAAGTTCTCTTTGTTTGTACATTTGTTTATTGCAGATACAAGTTTCAGCAGCTCAACAGGAGATGCTACCCATCCGCCGGCTCCATAAAGGCCGTGTACATCATTTCCACCGTGGCTTTTCATTACAAGGGTATCCCTGCCGTCAAAAGCAGGAACAGGCTCCGCTTCCCTAACCTCGTAGTAGTCCACTTCATTTTCCCTGAACCCTTCTGAATAGTTGTTTGCAAGATGTATGTCATAGCACCCTATAGGGGCTAGTACAGAATCTTTTACATACTGCTCATATGGCAATCCTGAGACTTTTTCCACAACTTTGGAGAGTACAATGTATCCAAGATTTGAGTAGTTGTATCGTCCTCCAGGTTTTGCCCTAAGCCTGTTTTGGGTTGCATAATATACCATGTCATCCATGCTGAGCGGAAGTGGCTTGCCAAGGTATGCCGCAACCAGCTCCATATTGAATGCTGCATCACCGTGAGGATTTGAAAAACCGCTGGTGTGGCGCAAAAGATGATCTACTGTAATTTTTTTGATGTTTTTGTCGCGGTATGATAGAAATGGAGGGGCATTGAGTATTCCTTCCTCCCCAAAGACAAAGTCGTGTGGAGAAAGATGCCCCTTCTCGCAAAGATGCATTACAGCAACAGCAGTTATAAGTTTAGATACGGATGCTACTCGGAATATATGTTTTACATCACATTCTGTACTGTCTGCAAGGTTTGCATAGCCGTATCCTTTTGCATATAGAAGGCTGTCATTCCTCATAAGGGCAAAGGATCCCCCCTTAATGTCCCAATAACGCATAAAGCGCAATATTGCGTTATCAAACTTGCGGGTATTCTCGCAGTCGCTCAGACTATTGCTCATAAGCTGGTTGAGAGGTACTGGAGGAGCTGTTTGGGTAAATTCAGCCTTTTTGCTGCCACTGCTCAAACTATGCAAGTTTACAGCCACCACTATTGTAAGAACAGTGATGGCTGCAAAAATGAATTTCTTATGCTTGCGCAGTTTGGACATTTTGCTCAGTTAAGGTATTATTTCTCAAGCTCCTTAACCATATCCTTAATGCCCATAATAAGCTCAGGAACATCAAGTTTCTGAGGACATGCTTTGGCACATGCTCCGCAACCTATACATTTGTCGGCTCTAGAGCCCTCTGGTACGGTGTTGTAATATGTTGCAAGGAAAGCACGTTTTTTCTTGTTGAACTTGCTGTCCTTAGGACCTTTAATATCTGGGATGTTACTCTCCTTAACACATTTGTTGTAAGCCTCAAAGACTGCAGGGATATCTACACCATATCTGCATGGCATACAGTATCTGCATGCTGTACAACCAATCTGCTTGTATCTTCTGAACTCTGCAATGGCTTTCTCCAAAGCAACTTTCTCTTTCTCGTCAAGAGGTTTGAAATTGCAAAATGTTGCAAGGTTGTCTTTTAGATGCTCCATCTCGGTCATACCGCTCAATACGCAGATTACATTTGGAAGTGAACCTACATATCTGAATGCCCATGATGCGATAGATTTGCCTGGAGCTGCCTCCTCAAGGATTGCATTTGCATCTGGTGTAAGGCTTGCCAGTGCGCCACCTTTAAGCGGCTCCATAATCATGCAAGGGATACCTCTTTTTTCAGCCTCTTTATAGAAGAACTCTGCCTCCTGGTCAACCCAGTCTATATAGTTTATCTGTAGCAGTACAAAATCCCACTGGCGTTTGTCCAGAATATATGTGAAAAGCTCTTTGCTTCCGTGGAATGAGAAACCAAGTCTCTTTATTCTGCCTGCAGCCTTCTCCTTTGCAAGAACCTCATATCCGCCAAACTCCTCGTATGGTTTGTCATAACCATCCTGCTCAGAAATGGCATGGCAAAGGTAGTAGTCGAAATACTCTACACCGCACTGCTGCAACTGGGTGTTGAACAGTTCCTGTGCTTTCTCAGGGCTGGTAATAAGCCATCCCGGCATTTTGTTACATAGAGTAAAGCTTTCTCTAGGGTATTTTTTTAGCATAGAACCAATTGCCTCTGCAGATTTGCCGTTGTGGTAGTTCCATGCAGTATCATAGTGGGTAATGCCACTGGCGTAAGCATGATCAATAAGGGCCTGTGATTTTTCCATATCAATGGCCTTTATTTTTCTGCCTCTTGCGTCAACCTCATCTGTTACATATGTAGGGAATCTCATACAGCCATAGCCAAGCAATGAAATCTCCTTGCCGGTAACCTCATCCATTTTCTTAGCCATTACAAGAGTGCCGTTTGCAGCCTCCTCCTTAACCTTTCCTTTGCAGCTGGTGACAAAAGAGTAACCGGCAGCTATAGCAAGTGCGCCAAAGCCCAATTTTTTGATTGCCTGGCGGCGTGAGATAGTTTTTTTCTCTTCCTGAATCATGATAATTTGATATTAGCGGGTGTAAAGTTAATCAAAATTTTATACTTTTACTAAATGTAATACTCTAATAGAAATAAATGTTAAAAAATTGAAAATATGAGATTTGTATTTGTTGTTCTGGCATTGGTTATGGCTTGTTTGCCGGCAAGAGGACAGCAGGGGTATGTCCCTTCTGCAGAGAATATGGCATCTAGGATAGAGTTTGATAACTCCAGGTTTGGAATATTTATCCATTGGGGCATATATTCCATGTTGGGAGATGGAGAGTGGGTAATGCATAATAAGAATATAAATTATAAGGAGTATGAAAAATTGGCTGGAGGATTTTATCCTCATAAGTTCAATGCTGCAGAGTGGGTTAGTGCCATTAAATCGTCGGGAGCAAAATATATATGCATAACCTCCAGACACCATGACGGTTTCTCCATTTTCCATACCAAGGCAAGCCCTTACAATGTGGTGGATGCAACTCCATTTAAAAGGGATATCCTTGCAGAGATTGCCGCCGAGTGCCACAAGCAGGGGATAAGGCTCCATTTCTACTATTCACATATAGACTGGGGCAGGGAGGATTATTATCCGGTTGGAAGGACTGGCCACGGTACAGGCCGTACAGGCTACTTTAACGGTCAGAAACTTCCGCAGTTGGATTCTGCCGTGTTTCAGACAAACTGGGCTTATGAGAATTATCTAAAATTTATGGATACCCAGCTTGAGGAACTGCTAACCAATTATGGTAAAATTGGAGCTATCTGGTTTGACGGTGTATGGGACCGCGACAAACAGGAGAACGGACTTAAGGCTGAGACCTGGAATCTTGCAAACCAGTACTCGCTTATCCATAAGCTGCAGCCTGGCTGCCTTGTAGGAAACAATCACCATATGGATCCGTTCCCTGGGGAGGATATACAGATTTTTGAGCGTGATATCCCGGGGCAGAACCTTTACGGCTACTCTGAGCAGGCAATAAGCACAGTGCTCCCCCTTGAGACATGCCAGACCATGAACCGCTCATGGGGCTACAGAATTACAGACACCACATACAAATCTGTGGAGTTCCTTATAAAATACCTTGTACAGACCTCTGCCAAAGGGGCCAACCTTCTCCTTAACATAGGTCCAAGGCCGGATGGTACTCTTCCCGACGAATCCTTATACCGCCTCAAGGCAATGGGACAGTGGATGGATGTCTATGGAGAGACAATCTATGGAACCAAGGCAGGCCTTGTGCCTGAGCAGCCTTGGGGTGTTTCAACCCGAAAGGGTAACCGCAACTTTCTGCATGTGTTCAAGGATACCACAGAGATATTTGTCCCTCTTGAAAATATAGGGGTTGTGGAATGCAAAACCTACCCGGAGGGAGCTCCTGTTCACTGCAGAAAAGTAGAGGGGGGAATTGTAGTCAATCTGCAGCAGTATGCCGGCAGAAGTGAGCTGGAGAATTTGTCGGGAATAAAAGTGGTTGAAATGGAATATGCCGTGGAAGATATGGAGGCCATGAAAACTTCTGTAAAGGAGCTGTTGCAGAAGTATCCTCAGGCCACCCTGCAGGATATCTACAAGAACAGTTTCCAGGACTACTTTGGGCCAGCCCACATAATGGCAAAAAGAGAGAATGTGATAGGGTACCTTAAAATGGAACTTGCCCAGATGGAGAAGGAGGGGGCTGCCCAGCCAGGCAAGAAGTCTCCCGACAAATACTTTACCCCTTGCGGATGGAGAAATAACTATTACCAGGTATCACTGGATGTCATAAGGGACGGACTCCTTACACTGGATGAGTTTGCAGATGCCTTTATGGCCGGTGGCGGAGAAGAGCCTCAGGTGACTGAACAATGGCTTCAGGAGTGGGAGATGCTCAAAAAGGCTGTGAAAGAGGTTGCCCCAGGAATGGAAGGCTTTGCCCGGGACGATGCAAAAATTACCTCCCTTATAAAACAGGGCAAATATGTTGTGCACCATAGCCCTAAATTTGACGAGGCCTACAAGCCCCACTACCGTATAATAAAGAGGGAGATTTTTGAGGCTGCAGTTCTTCCAAAAATCAGGTAATTTGCATTGCAGTATTTGCAGGTAAGGAGCTATAGTGTAAATTTGCATAGTCGCATATACAAGAAAAATACAGGAAATATATATGATTCAGACAGTTATTAAAAGAGATGGCCGTATTGTAGGTTTTAATGAGGCCAAGATAGCTGCCGCTATCCGTAAAGCTATGTTGCATAGCCCGGAGGGGGAGGATGAGGAGCTGATTAAAAAGATTACAGACCGCATTGCATGCAGGGGCAATGAGCAGATGAGTGTGGAGGAGATTCAGGATCTTGTGGAGTTTGAACTTATGAAGAGCCCCCGCAAGGAGGTTGCAAAATTGTATATCTCTTACAGGAACAAGAGGACCGTTGCCCGCAAGGCCAAGACCCGCAGCATGTTCCTTGAGATTATTGAGGCAAAATCAAATGACGTTACCCGAGAGAATGCCAACATGAACGCAGATACCCCTGCGGGTATGATGATGAAGTTCTCAAGCGAGACAACAAAGCCTTTTGTAGATGATTATCTCCTTTCCGATGATGTTAAGGCTGCCGTAAGCCAGAACTATCTTCATATACATGACAAGGATTATTACCCTACAAAGAGCCTTACCTGCATTCAGCACCCTATAGACAAGATACTTAAGGGTGGATTCAGTACAGGACACGGCGAGAGCCGCCCTGCAAAGAGGATTGAAACAGCAAGCATCCTTTGCTGTATCTCCATGGAGACAGCCCAGAATGAGATGCACGGCGGACAGGCAATTCCGGCTTTTGACTACTATCTTGCTCCGTATGTAAGGAACAGCTATATTGAGGAGATAAAGATTATGGAGCAGTTGGCCGGTGAGGATTATTCTGCCCTGTATGATGCCCCTATAGATGATTATATAATAAGGGATTTGGATGGCAAGGATAAGGCGGGCATGACCATTGGCGAGCCTCTTAAGGGACTGGACAGGGTTAAACAGCATGCCATTAACCGTACAGCACAGCGTGTGCACCAGTCAATGGAGGCATTTGTACACAATATGAACACTATCCATAGCCGTGGCGGAAACCAGGTTGTGTTCAGCTCAATCAACTACGGAACAGATACCTCTGCAGAGGGAAGATGTATAATAAGGGAGCTGCTTCATACTACATACCATGGTGTGGGCAACGGCTCAACTGCAATTTTCCCTATACAGATATGGAAGAAGAAGAGAGGTGTGAGTTACCTGCCTACAGACAAGAACTATGACCTGTACAAGTTTGCATGTACTGTAAGTGCAAAGAGGTTCTTCCCAAATTTTGTAAATCTTGATGCTCCATATAACCAGCATGAGCTTTGGAGGGAGGATGATCCTATGCGCTACAAATATGAGGTGGCTACAATGGGTTGCCGTACAAGGGTGTTTGAAAACCGCTTTGGAGAGAAGACTTCAATTGGAAGGGGCAATCTTTCATTTACTACAATAAATATTGTAAAACTGGCATTGGAGAGCAAGCTTGCTACAGAAAATGTTGAGCAGAGGATAAACTTGTTCATGAGCAAGCTTGATGCAGTACTTGAACTTGCTGCAAAACAGCTGCATGAGCGTTTCTGTTTCCAGAAGACCGCCCTTGCAAAACAGTTCCCGCTACTTATGTCTGCCCTATGGACAGGCTCTGAGAACCTTAAGCCTACAGATACAATAGAGTCTGTAATAAACCAGGGTACTCTTGGTATTGGATTCATAGGCTTGGCAGAGACACTTATTGCCCTTGTTGGCAAACATCATGGTGAGGATGAGGCTGCCCAGGAGCTTGGACTTAGGATTGTTACCTATATGAGGGACAGGGTGCAGGAGTTTTCTACTCAGTATGGACACAATTACAGTGTGCTGGCTACCCCTGCAGAGGGTTTGTCGGGAAGATTTACAAGAAAAGACAAGAAGGACTTTGGAGTTATTGAGGGGGTTACAGACAAGGATTACTATACCAACTCAAACCATGTTCCGGTGTATTACAAATGTACCCCTCAGCACAAGGCCAAAATTGAGGCTCCTTACCACAAACTTACAGGTGGAGGACATATCTTCTATGTGGAGATTGACGGTGATGCCACCCATAACCCTGAGGCCATAATGAACATTGTGGACCTTATGGACAAGTATGACATTGGTTACGGTTCTGTAAACCACAACAGAAACAGATGTATGGATTGCGGTTATGAGAATGCCCAGAAAGACCTTGAGGCATGTCCTAAATGCGGCAGCGCAAATATAGACAAGCTGCAGCGCATAACCGGTTACCTTGTAGGTACTACCGACCGTTGGAACAGGGCAAAGCTTGCTGAGCTTAATGACCGTGTAGTTCATGAGTAAACTTAGAATTCTGGATATTATAGACGGAACCGTGGTGGATGGCCCCGGTTTCCGTCTTTCCATTTATAGTGCCGGATGCAATCACAGATGCAAAGGGTGTCACAACCCGCAGTCATGGGCATTTGACGGGGGCAAGGAGATGGATGTGGAAGAGGTGCTTGCCGTGGTTAAGGATTCCCCCTGGAATGTGACATTCTCCGGAGGAGACCCTTTTTATCAGGCGGAAGGATTTGCATCTTTATCCCGACAAATAAAAGAGGAGACCGGCAAGACAATCTGGTGCTACACAGGCTACACCTTGGAGGAACTGTTGCAGGAAAATGACCCTGCAAAAATGGAACTCCTCTCTCTTGTAGATGTCCTTGTAGACGGCCCGTTTGTAGAGGAACTGCGTGACGAGCAGCTCCGTTTCAGGGGAAGTTCCAACCAGAGGATACTTGAGCGTGAAGAAATTTTAGCTCAGATTTTTTTGGCTAAATAAAAATTAAATATATAAATTTGTACCAGCAAATGGTTCCTTATGGGCTTTATACTGCCCAGATGGAGAATAGGGAATCCGGTGAGAATCCGGGACAATACCTGTTGCTGTGAGTTCCATTCCGCAAGGAATAGAAGTTTACCAAACTCTTTGCCACTGGCGCAATGCGCTGGGAAGGCTTGGTAAAAGGAACGAGTCAGAAGACCTGCCACTTTGCTTTAAAGATTTTGGCCTGCAGGTTACGGGTGAGAATCAAAACAGTTTTTATCCGTATTATATAGCAAAGTAAGGTAGGGCAGGCCGGCTTTTATTCATTTGTACACCATTGGCGCACATATTGGATACCTCTATCAGATACTTTTCTTTATCCCGATAAATAATGTTTTGAGTTTTCCTGTACCCCATGCCAAGGAACAGAAATAAACTCAAAACATTTTTTTATGGAAAAACTACTTTATGAGCAGCCTCAGGTTGAGGTAATTGAAATTTCAGTTGAACAGGGATTTGCAGCCAGCGGCGGTGCAGGAGAATCTCCGGTTGACCCATGGCCATCCAACACTTCTTTTTAACCCCTTCTAAAATCTGATTATATGAAAAAGCTATTTTACCTATTTGCTTTGGCTGCAGTTATAATGGGTTGCAGCAAAGAGGAGACAATTCCAACTTTGGAAAAATATACCCTTACAGGTTACTCTGCGGTGCAGACAAAAACAGACTTTGGAACACCTGGCAGCTCCATACCTTTTGAGTGGAATGAAGGAGACAAGATATGGAGCAATGGTGCGCAAAGTGGAGCAGCCGAAATTGATGAGAGTACTGGAAAAGCACTCTTCCCCTTTACTAATGCACCAGGAACAGATGTTTATTATAATATGACAGGTTCTGCAAATCAGGCAAATGTTCCGGCAGAACAAACTATTGAAAACAATTTGGGGGCAAATGGAGACTTTGGTTATGCACCTGTTTCCAACGGCTCTTTTACTTTGCAGCATGCAACAGCTTATTTGTGGTTTGATGTAGCTGCACTGCCTTCAGAGGCAACACTTGAGTCTATAACAGTAGATGCAGGCAATGCAGCAATAGCCGGTAAAGCAAACTGGGATGGTGAGGAGTTTACCAATAAGACTGAAACATCCGGTAAAATTACTCTTTCAGTAAATAAAACATCAGTGAGTGCAGATGCTGCAGATATTGCGATGGTGGTACTGCCTGTAGAAGTTGAAAGTGCAACAGTTACTTATGCACTGACCGTTGGCGGTTCAAAGAAATATTATGAGCAGAATTTGCAGGAATGTACATTGGCTGCCGGTAACACATACAGCATCTCAGTTGATTTGTCTGCAGTGAGCCTGTATGAATTGAGAGTTCTTACATTTGAGGATGAGGATGCAAAATTTGCACGATATACATTAGAGTATTGCAGCAAAGAAATCACAACTTGGAGCAATCTTATAGCAGCCAACCAGTTTTATGATGATTTAATTTATTCATATTCTCAAACAGAAGATGATTTATATAATTGGGTAGATGCAGATAATACCTTTTTGGCCCATCGACTGCCATATAATTATAGTGCGTATGCATATTGGGGCGGAGGACATGCTGTATCCAATTATGCCAGTACAGACTATATGAATGCAGATTATACAGTACAGCTTACTGTTCTTGGTACAGAGGGAGCTGGAGGGCATGGCGAATCAAAAAATTTCTGTATGCATTTTGGTTATAAAGATGACTCCGGATACAATTTTACTGAGGAACTGCCGAGTATTTATTTTGGAGATGGAGAGCAGCGTGTGATAGATCATATGTGGGTGAACAATTCAACATATCAATTGAATTGTTATGCAAACGGAAATGAACTGACAGATGTGATAGGGGCAGATGATAAAGTGTGGATTATAGCAACTGGTTATAATAACAATGATGAGGTTATTGGAACGAGTACGTTTTATCTTGTGGATGGTCCAGATGGGATAGTGAAAGATTGGACAAAATGGGACCTTTCCGTATTGGGAAAAGTTTACCGTGTGGAGTTCAATCTGGCAGGTACCAATGATAATGGTTACGGATTCTCGCAGCCTGCCTA
>JAZTYE010000048.1:0-2066 GCA_045636765.1 Candidatus Egerieisoma sp. | reverse complement strand
TTAGATTATTACAATACCTATGTGTGTCTGGCAATTGGATATGACTTGTTCCCTGTAACACTGATAAAAAAAGGATTGCAGGTGGGAGAAAGTGCGTTGTTCAATGTTTATTACAAGAAGGGTTCTGAATGGAAAAAATACAGTACAATTTCCTTCCCTTGTCTGAGCTCTAAGCAGGCAGATGATGGAGTTACTGTAAACATGGTTCTATCTTCGGGATATTGGAAATTTGAAGAGGATTCCAACTGGAGTTGGAAATATACTCTGAATGGGAGTATACTTGATTATAATGGTGTGAGTGTGAGTGATATGAGCGGTTCCGGTGTACATATAGCATCTGATGAATTGGGAGAAAAATTCCAATATACATTTACAAATGATCCAAAATCTACATCTGTAAAAGCAGATGAGGCTGTTAAGATAAATACCCTAAAGCTAACAGCTCCATAAAGGCGGGTAAAGTTTTAATAAAACGAGACTGTAAACTAAAGTGTGTCAAGTAAAGAAATTATTAACTTTACAGACACACTTTTTTTATGAGCAACACATTTGATTTTGAGGCATTCAAAGCCCAAGCAATTGAACAATTGAAAGCAGGAGTACCACTTTCGGGAAAAGATGGCGTATTAGCTCCGCTATTGGAGAATCTGCTGAACAGTGCCCTTGAGGGCGAGATGGACAGTCATCTGGAGAACGGTGAACGTGAGTATGGCAATCGACGCAACGGCCATATGAGTAAGCAGGTTCAGACATCTATGGGAGAGGTAACAATCAATACTCCTCGTGACCGGGACGGCACATTTGACCCACAAGTGGTTAGAAAAAGGGAAAAGATACTTGCAGACTCATTGGCTGATAGGATTATAGGTCTATATGCAATCGGCAACAGCACCCGTGAAATCAGCGATATACTTGAGGAACAGTTTGGCAACCGTATCTCCGCAGAAACAATCAGCAGTATTACAGACCGTGTTCTTCCAGAGATACAAAGCTGGAAAAACCGCCCCTTGGACCGTATATATCCTATAGTATGGCTTGATGCTGTACATTATAAAGTAATGGATGAGAAGAACCGTCCTGTAACCAGGGCTATCTACAATGTCCTTGCACTGACGACTGAAGGTAGAAAAGAGCTCCTTGGTATGTACATTTCCAAAAGCGAAGGAGCCAACTTCTGGTTAAGCGTTCTGACAGACTTACAGGCTAGAGGTGTGCAAGATATCCTAATTGCTTGTGTAGATGGCTTAAAAGGTTTTCCGGATGCGATTGCCAGCGTTTATCCTGAAACGACTGTACAGCTTTGTATTGTTCACCAGATTCGTAACTCCATCAAGTATGTTGCCAGCAAGAATCAGAAGGAGTTCATGAAGGACCTCAAACTTGTTTACCAGGCAGTCAATAAAGATGCTGCAGAAAAAGCATTGGATGATCTTGAACTGAAATGGGGCGAGGATTATCCTATAGTTATCAAAAGTTGGCGAGATAATTGGGATAAACTTACTGCGTACTTCCAATATTCTGAACACATACGAAGAATCATTTATACAACAAATACTGTGGAAGGATACCACAGACAGCTTCGTAAGGTCACTAAAAACAAGGGCGTATTTACATCTGACACTGCCTTGGAAAAACTTGTATATCTGGCCTTTACGCGTATTCGCAAGAAATGGACTCAACCTGTTCAGAACTGGGGCCAGACGGCTCAGCAGTTGGCAATTCTTTTCCCGGACAGGTTTAAACTAATAGGATAATTAAGTACCTGTTTTTGAGTTTTTTGATTTTATTGATAAATTAGCGGAGCGGTTTTGAAATTTGAAGGTTTCAAAACCACTCCGACAAAAATAACTTGACACAGTTTATTTTACACTACCTCGTATTCTTTATTTACACAAAAATATGGATAGTCCCAATTTGCTCCTTTCTATATAAACATTAAATTATAGTATTCTAAATAATATATCTCTGTATTTTTCTTTTTCTATTGTTGACTCAATTTGGTTGTATTCATCCATTGCAGACAACAATAGTTTACTATCTTTAAATTGAGGGGAGGTGTACTTTAA
>JAZTYE010000047.1:0-5779 GCA_045636765.1 Candidatus Egerieisoma sp. | reverse complement strand
GCAAATTCGTCAAATGGTATTTATACTTCAACCTCCAGGTATCAAAACAGAGGGTTAAAAAATGAAAGCTACCAACCACTTTTGTCACTATCACCAACCATTTTTGTCCACATTACCCAAACTCAACCACTCACCACAACTTTGTGCAATTCCAGAGCCATTTCTGCACAAACCTAACCACATGAGGCAACCACGCGCCCGGAACAAAAAAAAGGCGCTTACTTAAGCGCCTTCTCTATAGCCTCCATCATAACTTTGAATTCCTCCGGAGAATAACCTATAGCAGACCAGATAAGTTTACCGTTCTTGTCATACAAGTAAGAACGTGGAATAGTTTGATCTGCAAACAAAGAGAATACCTCACGTTTAGGATCGGGATAAAGCGGGAATGCAAACCCTTTCTTCTCATTATATTTGGTAAGGTCTGCATCTGTATGCTCACGGCCAATCACCAGCATCTTAAAATTCTTGTTGTCCTTATACTTAGGCCAAAGCACATCCTTAACCTCAGCCAACTCTTTCTGGCAAGGAGGACACCATGTAGCAAAAAGATTTACAAGAACAACTTTACCTTTAAGGTCTGCAGGGGTAACTTTCCCATAAACAGAAGACTCCAAAGAGAACTGAGGAATTTGTGAACCTAATTTGAGATCCTCTCTAGCAGGTTTATCCTGAGCAGTAAGTGACAAAGCCACAAACATCAACAATACAAGCTGAATCAATTTTTTCATAATAAGAGTGTTTTAACATACCAAACAAAGATAGCAAAAAGTGTACAAAAGGGAACAAAGACTTAATAAAATACCTAAAACTAATTATATTTGTGTATAATAAAAACACACTATGTTCAGATACGGCTTCAAGAAAAAAATGAATGATTTGGGCGCAGATTACGGTGCCACAGTTCTGGCTGCAGTAAGCGGCGGCATGGACTCAATGTGCATGCTCGACGCTCTGGTACACTGCCAGTTAGACCTGCAGATTGCCGTAGCCCACGTAAACTTCAATTTAAGGGGCCAAGAGAGCGACCAGGACACCGCCATGGTGGAGCAATGGTGTACTGAACATAACATTAAACTGCACAAGGCAAGCTTCAATACACGGGAATATGCGCAAAAAAAACACATCTCAATTGAGATGGCTGCCCGTGAACTGCGCTACAACTGGTTCTACCAGCTAATGGCAGAAAACGGCTACAACTTCCTTGCAATTGCCCATAACGCCAACGACAACGCAGAAACTCTTATGCTAAACCTTACCCGCGGCTGCGGCATTGAGGGACTTGCAGGCATAAGGGCAAAAGTTATGATAAATGAGGAGCAACATATTATCCGCCCACTAATCTCTTATTCCCGACAGCAAATTGAAAAGTATGCTGCCTACCACAAAGTCCCTTACCGCACCGACAGTACTAACCTGGAAAACGACTTCTCCCGCAACAGAATAAGGAACATTGTATTTCCGGAACTTGCCAGAATAAACCCTTCTGTAATAGCAACTTTCAATAGGGATATAAGACATTTCCAGCAGGCAGGATCTGTACTGCAAAAACATATCAACGAAAAACTTACCACCCTATGCCACAGATTTGAATATTTTGGGGATCTGCTGGCCAGCCCATTTGCCCACAATTTCTGCGGCCTCAACCTCAGGGCCAACTGCATTACCGCGCAAGTAATTTCCGAGGACATATATCCAGAGAATTATTCTACAAATAATGCAGAGAATTATTCAGTAGCTGATGGGGAGAATTATTCTGCAGAGGATGAGGAGAGTTCTGTAAATGATGCAGAGAATTATTCTGCAGAGGATGAGGAGAGTTCTGTAAATGTTGCAGAGAATCATTCTGTAGAGGATGTGCAGAAATATACTGAAGAGGATGGGGAGAATTACGAGAAAAATTTGTCGGGAAGAGAGGTGCAACTTTCTGTTATTAAGTGTATTGTAGAGATTGATAAACTTATACAGGAGCAGGAGTGGGAGTTTTGGGTGTACCTGATTGCAGCAGGATACGGGTTTGCTCCGGCAATTATTGAGGATATATGCAATTCGCTTTTAGAAGAGGCTGGCCCCAAGAGGTTTATGCATAAAGAGGGTGAATATGTGGCAGTGAAGGAGAGGGGGCTCCTTAAGTTTTACCTGAACGTCATACCACAGGAGCAGATGCAGATTGAGACCACTTTAATTTCCAGGGAGAACTGGAGGACCCGTAAAGCCATTTCCAGCGAGCTATGCCCTACCCTATACATGGATGCCGCCAAAATTAAGGAACCGCTCACTTGCCGCCCTGTAGCAGCCGGCGACCGCTTCTCGCCACTGGGGCTCCGTGGAAGCAAAAAAGTAACTGATTATCTTAGCGATATAAAGTTTGAGAACCTGCATAAAGGTAATGTGCTTGTTATGTGTGATGCCAACGGTGAGATAATCTGCATTCCTGGGCTTCAAATTTCAAATAAAGTGAGGGTAACTGAAGCCACTGGGCAAATCTTGCAGGTGGAAGTTAGATAAAACACATCCACTCAGAAGCCCTCCGGCAGCGGTGCAACTATTTCCAGTTGCCCTTTGAACGGATGCTCAAACCTCACTTTATGGGCATGGAGCATCAGTCTTTGAGCAGGTTTTCCGTACAGCAGATCCCCAACAATTGGAGTATTCAAGCCGTCACGGCTGGCCGAATGTACCCTTAACTGATGTGTGCGACCTGTAATTGGATAGAACTCAATATATGTTTTTCCATCTTTTATCCCTAGAATCTCAAACATGGTAACCGCCTCCTTACCATTCTCAAAATCAACCTTCTGCAGAGGTCTGTTGTCGTAGTCTGGCATAAGGGGGAGAGAAATTATACCTTTGCCGCCAGAGGCATCACTACCAACAACACCATCCAACACAGCAACATAAGTCTTCTCCACCATCCTCTCCTCAAACTGTCGCTGAAGCAGCTTGTACATCTCCTCAGTTTTGGCAATGAGCAGTACACCGGATGTGTGCATATCCAATCGGTGAACTATATAAAGATTATTGTCTCCCAACAGCTGTAACAAGTTCCTCTCCTGTGGGTCCTTACCCTGTTGTGAGAGGATTCCTGCAGGTTTATTTACCGCAAAAAGGTACTCATCTTCATAAAGGATTTCTGGGATGTAGCTGTCGGGAAGAGAATCACAACCATATGAGGTGTGGATCCCGGTCTGTTCCACCTTCAATCCCTGGAGCATGAATCCAAGTATTGGGGCGCACTTGCCTTTGCATGAGGGATAAAACTTGAGTGGCAGACGGTTGGCCGTTGGTGCTCCCAACCAGAACTCTCCCATAGCTATTGGACGAAAACCATGTTTGTATGCATACTGCAACAGACGTGGAGCTGCACACTCCCCTGCCCCGGCAGGTGGAATCACACCTCCAAAAATCTCCAGCAGCGATTTCTCCTCACCATTGGCATTTAGGAACAAAAAATGTTCAAAAATCTTTTTCTGGAGTGCAACAGATCTCTCCTTGCGCTCCTGCTCAAGAGAAGCAAGCTCTGCCAAATAAGCATTATACACCTGCAAGCGTGGCTCCAGCTCCTCCTTCATCTTATGTTTGGCCCTACGGATCTCCCCCTTCTGAAACTGGCTCTCCCCAGTAAGATTTGCCATCAGCAGCTCTGGGCTTTGCAGATTACCATCAATTATCAGATTCTTAAACTGTGCTGAAAGTTCTTCCACTGGCAAAATTTGAGCATCTCCGCCTCCCGACAAAATCTTTCGCAACATGTCCCTCAGTTGCTTTCCTTGCTTATAAACCTCCTCAAGACGGGCAATCTCCTGCAGATATCTCTCCTTGATACACTCAGTTTCAGCAAAGTACTCTTTCATTTGAGAATCCTCCCGCAACTGCCTTATTCTAACATTAATACCGCTTATTATGGCTTCCTCAGCGGGAAAAAAACTATGGGGAGAATTGATATCATATACAGGGGGAACAAAAAAATCACTATGTAGAGGAGATTCCAATACTCCGGAAAAGGCAGCCAGATAACCCAACTCACCCTGTGGTGATTCCACAACCAGAACTCCCATCATCTTGCCATCCTGCTGCAGTTGCTTCTGGGTATGAGGCATCTGCTCCTTAATAAAGGCACATAGAGACTCCATTGCCTGCAGGGTGAGTTCATGCGGGAGATAACTGAATGGATTGGTAAATTTCTCCGGCAGAGCACTCCTCAGCTGCGGATCAATTAGGGTACCTTTCTCTATGCGGAGGTTTTTCATATTAAAAAGACATTGCCATTGCAAAACCTGTATGCTCGCCGTTGTAATATGGAGCCCCCATAAATGAGAACTCCTTGGATTTAAGACCTTTACGCTCAATCATTTTTCCAAAAAGAGCCCTCTGTAAATGTGGAGCAACCCAATATGCCACCTTTGTACTAAGGATACCAATACCGGCACCAGCCACTACGTCAGTAACCCAATGATCCCAATGTCCTACACGGGCAAGGGCAGTTACAGTAGCTGCAGCATATCCTGCATATCCAATCCAAGGGGAAACATCCTTATACTCAAGTCTCAGCAGCTCTGCCCCCATAAATGCCCTGGCAGAATGTCCGCTAGGGAAAGACTTGTTGTCCAGGCCATTTGGACGCTCAACTTTAGCGGCTTTCTTTAGCAGAACTACAGATGCCCCCATAACACAATAAGACCCCACAACAAGAGCAGTCATATCAATATAGCTGTGCTTTGACTGCACTCCGGCCACCTTAAGGCCATATAGAGCTGCCACAGGAACATACTGCAAGACATCTTCATACACAAAACCATTATGCAGAGGCATCTGCTGGCCCCTGAGTCCAAAATCAAACTTTTTTACAGCATCTATCTGATTTCCAATCAGCCCCGCTCCCACCAAAGCTACCGGAGCAATCAACTGCGTAGCCTTAAACTCATGGCCATACGGCACTTTATCAGTTTTAGCGCCCCCCTCAGCAAGATGGGTACCCGCATTAAACAATGTATCTTTTACCTGCGCCCCAGCAGTAAAATTACAAAACAGGCACACCAAACATATCCACAAAACAAAATTCCTCATAATCTCCATATTTTCCCGACAAAGTTACACAAAAGTATCATTCCCCGCACCATCTGCTCCTCACAGCCGCAGTTCGGTGCCAAAAAGAGGCATTTGTGGGACCAAAGTTGTGGGGTTGCCGCAGTTTGGTGCCAAAAACCACCATTTTCCGCACCAAAGTTGTGGGGTTGTTTCAGTTTGGTGCTAAAAAGTGCCATTTCCAGCACCAAAACTGTCGGGAAGCAGCCTAGGATGGGCAGGTATAAAAACCATTTTTTGTGTATCTTTGTTGGATAGGAAAATGAATGATTTAAGAGATGGTTTTTACTAGCGAGAATATACTTTTATTGGGTGCGGTGCTGGTGTTTGTAAGCATTCTTATAAGCAAGACCGGATTCCGTTTTGGTGTACCTACCCTGCTGCTTTTCCTGCTGGTGGGTATGGGGTTTGGAAGCGACGGACTTGGTTTGCAGTTTGATTCACCGCGCATTGCGCAGTTCATTGGTATGATTGCCCTGAGCGTAATTCTGTTTACAGGCGGTATGGATACCAAGTTTTCTGATATCAAGCCGGTACTTACCCCGGGGCTTATCCTCTCTACCGTTGCACTGTTGCTTACAACGCTGCTCACCGGAGCATTCATTTTTTGTCTTACCCGAATTTCCGGAATGAACATAGAGTTCTCTCTTATGGTCTCATTCCTGCTGGCAGCAACCATGTCATCAACAGACTC
>JAZTYE010000046.1:0-6194 GCA_045636765.1 Candidatus Egerieisoma sp. | reverse complement strand
CAGAACTACTTCAGAATGTACCACAAGCTTGCAGGTATGACAGGTACTGCAGAGACAGAGGCAGGTGAGTTTGATTCTATCTACAAACTTGATGTTGTTACCATCCCAACAAACAGACCGGTTCAGAGAAAAGATGAGGAGGATCTTATCTACAGAACCAAGAAAGAGAAATACAATGCCGTAATTGAGAAGATAGTGGAGCTTAAAGAGGCCGGAAGACCGGTTCTTGTAGGTACTACATCTGTAGAGATTTCTGAGCTTTTGAGCCGTATGCTCAAACTCAGAGGCATAAAACATAACGTATTGAATGCAAAACAGCACGCTTCAGAGGCACAGGTAGTTGCTGAGGCGGGTCAGCCTGGTGCAGTTACCATTGCAACCAACATGGCGGGACGTGGTACAGATATCAAGCTTGGTGAGGGTGTAAAGGCTGCCGGCGGTTTGGCAATCATTGGTACAGAGAGACATGACAGCCGTCGTGTTGACCGCCAGTTGCGTGGTAGAGCGGGCCGTCAGGGAGATCCGGGTTCTTCCACTTTCTATGTATCACTTGAGGATGACCTTATGCGCCTGTTCGGTGCAGAGAGAATCACCAAGGTGGTTGACAGAATGGGTATGAAAGAGGGTGAGGTATTGCAGCACTCTATGCTTTCAAACTCAATTGAGCGTGCACAGAAGAAGGTTGAGGAGAACAACTTTGGTATCCGTAAGAGACTTTTGGAGTATGATGACGTAATGAACTCACAGAGAGAGGTTATCTACAACAAGAGACGCAACGCATTGTATGGTGAGCGTATTGAGGTTGATGTAAAGAATATGATAAGCGATTATGCTGAGATTCTTGCACAGTCAAAAGAGAGCCATGATTACGCAAGCTTCTCGTTTGAGTTGATGAGACAGCTTTCTCTTGAGCCTTCATTTGATGAGGCATACTTCAAGAAAGCGTCGGCAGATGATTTGGCGGACAAGATTGCAGAGTCTATCAAAGAGCTTATCGCCCGCAGAAGTGATGTTATGGTTAAACAGGCTTGGCCAATCATTGAGCAGATCTATACTACCCAGGGTGCTACATACGAGAACATTGCACTTCCAATTTCAGATGGTGCAAAGATGATGCAGCTTGTAATCAATCTTAAGAAGGCTTATGAGAACCAGGGTATGGAGCTTTACAGGGCTATGGCTAAATCTGTTACCCTTGTAATGATAGATGAGTATTGGAAAGAGCACTTGCGAGAGATGGATGAGCTCAAGCAGTCTGTACAGAATGCTACATACGAGCAGAAGGATCCGCTTCTTATCTACAAGTTTGAGAGCTTCAACCTGTTCAAGGGTGTGCTTGAGAAAGTGAGCAGGGATGTGCTTGCATTTATGACAAGGGCACATATTCCTCTAAGACGCAGCGAGGATGAGATTCCTGTAAGGGAGCAGCAGCAACGCAAACGTACAGATTTGACCAATATGCGTACAAGCCGCAATGACCTTGTTACAAACGGCGGTGAGCCTAAATCAAACGCCCCTGTACATGTAGAGAAGAGAGTGGGCAGAAATGACCCATGTCCTTGTGGAAGCGGCAAGAAATACAAGAACTGCCACGGTAAAGAGAACTAAAAAACTTAAAAATACAAAAATGGAGAATATATTTGATGTAGTAGTGATTGGTGCCGGCCCGGGAGGTTATGTAGCAGCAATCAGAGCTTCGCAACTTGGATTCAAGACTGCTGTAGTAGAGAAGGCAGAGCTTGGTGGTGTTTGCTTGAACTGGGGTTGTATCCCTACAAAGGCATTGCTTAAGAGTGCGCAGGTTTACAATTATACAAAACATTTGGCAGACTACGGTGTAGAGCTCAGAAACGCAGACGGTACTCCGGTAGAGGCTGATGCTGTTGTTTCTTATGCAGATATAAAGAAGGTTGTTGAGAGGGAGAGAGGTGTTTCTGCGCAGATGAGCAAAGGTATTGAGTTCCTTTTCAAGAAAAACAACATTACAGTACTTAAAGGTGAGGCAAAAATATTGTCGGGAAGCGCAGTGGAGGTAAAACCTGCTGAGGGTGATGCTTATACTGTTGAGGCTAAACATATCATTGTTGCTACAGGTTCAAGACCTAACTCTTTGCCTTTTGCACCAATTGATGGAGAGAAGATTATCTCTTACCGTCAGGCTTTGGTCCCTGAAACCCTTCCTAAGAGCATGGCTATCATTGGTTCTGGTGCAATTGGAAGTGAGTTCACATATTTCTACCGCTCAATGGGTGTAGATGTTACCCTTATTGAGTTCATGGACCAGATTGTCCCTCTTGAGGATAAGGATGTGGCTGACCAGCTTAGCCGCAGCTTCAGAAAGATGGGCATTAAAGTTATGGTTTCAAGCGGTGTTAAAGCTATTGATACTACTGGCGAGGGCTGCAAGCTTTCTATTGAGACCAAGAAAGGTATGGTTGAGCTTGAGGTTGACAGAGTTCTTTCTGCAGTTGGCGTTGTTCCAAATACCCAGGGCATTGGTCTTGAGGAGCTTGGCGTTGAGATGAACCGCGGCAAGATTGTGGTTGATGATTTCTACCGCACAAATGTTCCAGGCATCTACGCTATTGGTGATGTAATTGCAACTCCTGCTTTGGCTCACGTGGCTTCTGCAGAGGGTATCGCTTGCGTTGAGAAGATTGCAGGCATGGACGTTGCTCCTGTTAACTATAATAATATCCCTGGTGCTACCTACACTTCTCCTGAGATTGCATCTGTAGGTCTTACAGAGAAGAAGGTAAAAGAGCAGGGCATTGAGTACAAAGTTGGCAAATTCCCTTTCACTGCAAGTGGAAAAGCTACAACTGCAGGCGAGAAAGACGGTTTTGTAAAACTTATCATTGATGCAAATACAGATAAGATTCTGGGAGCTCATATGATAGGTGCAAATGTTACAGAGATGCTTTCTGGCATTGTACTTGCAAGAAACGTAGGAGCTACTGCAAAAGATATTATAAAGACTATCCATCCTCACCCAACGATGAGTGAGGCTATTATGGAGGCCGCCGCAGCAGCGCATGGAGAGGTAATCCACATGTAATTAAATTCCAATAAATAAAACCAGGCATATGGCAAGACATGAAATTCCACAGATAAATGAGGTGAGCCGCATTTCCAGCAGTACCGAGATAAAAGGCAGTCTTATTTCTCAGTCTGATATACGAATTGACGGTGTTTTTGAAGGAGAGCTTATAACCGGCGGCAAACTGGTATTGGGAGAGAACGCTGTCTTGCGTGGAAATGTAATGTGTGCAAATGCCGATGTTTGGGGTAAAATTGAGGGTGATCTTACAGTTGGAGATACTGCCAGCTTTAAAGAGAATTCGTCATTTGACGGACATCTTAAAACAATCCGTATATGTATAGAAATGGGAGCATCGTTCTCCGGAAGCTGCCAGATTATAAACGAGGCTGAGTTTAAGAGTTTGTCTGCGGAGTATTTCCATTAAAAATAAAGGGCGTTCCAAATGGAGCGCCCTTTATTACTGTAAAATTAGTAAATTTGTGGGTATGAAAAGGATTATATTGGTTACGGGTGGGCAGCGTTCGGGAAAGAGTACGTATGCAGAGAAACTTGCGCTTGATATGGCGGCAGGGAGGCAGGCTGTGTATATGGCTACTGCAAAAATATGGGATGAGGAGTTTGCACACAGGGTGCAGATTCATAAGGAGAGACGTGGACCGCAATGGGTAAATATTGAGGAGGAGAAATACCTCAGCAACCATAATGTATCCGGTAGGATAGTCCTTATTGATTGTGTTACCCTCTGGAGTACCAATTTCTTCTTTGATCTTAGTACAGAAGATTCTCTTCACGATAATGCCGACGAAGCTGTTACCACAATGTCTGCACAGCAGGCTGAGGATTCAGCAACTTTGGTGGAGAGGACCCTGCAGCTGATAAAAGCTGAGTTTGAAAAATTTACGGCGCAGGATGCAACATTCATATTTGTAACAAATGAAATAGGTCTAAGCGGTGTGTCTGAAAACAAGGTGCAGAGGCAGTTTACAGACCTTCTTGGCTGGTTGAACCAGTACATTGCCTCCAGAGCGGATGAGGTGGTTTTTATGATCAGTGGAATCCCAATGAAAATAAAGTAAAATGAGAATATTCAATATCACTCCTCCCGATGAAAATATAAGGGAGGCCTTGCAGCGAAAAATAGATAATCTTACCAAGCCAAAAGGCTCTTTGGGTATGTTGGAGGAGTTGGCCCTTAAAGTAGGTATGATACAGCAGAGCCTGAGCCCGCAGCTCAGGAATCCGCAGCATATCCTCTTTGGTGCAGATCATGGAATTCTGGAGGAAGGGGTGAGCTGTACCCCAAAGGAGGTTACCTGGCAGCAGATGGGGCATTTTTTGCAGGGTGGTGCGGGCATAAGTTTTTTATGTGTCCAGCACGGGTTCAAGTTGAATGTGGTTGACAGTGGTGTGGATTTTGATTTTCCTGCCGGTTGCGGCATTGTGGATGCCAAAATAAGGAAAGGTACACGCAATTTCCTGTATTGTCCAGCAATGACTCAGCAGGAGATGGAGCTTGCTATAGAGCGTGGCGCCCAGCAAGTGGACAAAGTATATGAGCAAGGATGCAATGTGGTGTGCTTTGGAGAGATGGGTGCCGGCAATACATCCCCATCATCTATGTGGATGAGCTATTTGGGCGGCATTCCGCTAAAGGAGTGCATTGGTGCCGGCAGTGGTGTTGTTGGGGAGGGCCTAAGGCACAAAGTGGAGGTGCTGGAGGCTGCTGCAAAGAACTATGAAGCTGCAGCAGATACCATATTTGCAGCAAGAAAGGATAAAAAGTATGAGGCTGGAGCGGGGTATCTGTCGGGAGGAAACAAAGATTATGTGTTGGAGATAATGCGTTGGTTTGGCGGTTATGAGATGGTTATGGCAGTGGGGGGAATGCTTAGGGCGGCGGAGTTGGGAATGACAATACTTGTAGACGGCTTTATTATGACAAACTGCATTTTGGCTGCAAGGGAGCTTTATCCGGCTGTTGTGGATTATGCAATATACGGCCATTGTGGGGATGAGACAGGTCACCGCAGGGTTCTTGATGTGCTTGGGGCAAAACCGCTATTGAGCCTTGGACTCAGACTGGGAGAGGGTAGCGGTGCAATATGTGCCTATCCAATTGTAGTTTCGGCTGTAAATATGATAAATGAGATGGATTCTTTTGCGGCTGCGGCTGTAAAGAAATATTTTTAGACAGATATGAAAAATATCCTTGCGGCTTTTATGTTTTTTACCAGGTTGCCTTTCTGGAGGATTGCAACTGTGGAGAAGGAGTATTTTAAGAATGTGGTGGCATATTGGCCATACGCAGGTATCATTACAGGCTTAATTGGAGCAGGTGTTATGTATGGGGCATCATTTCTGTTTCCTGTTACTGTAGCGGTTATACTTGGTGTGGCGGCAAGGGTGCTTGTTACAGGTGCTCTGCACGAAGATGGACTGGCTGATTTTTTTGACGGTTTTGGTGGTGGTACAGACAGGGATGCTATCCTCCGCATTATGAAGGATTCGCATATTGGAAGTTATGGAGTGCTTGGCCTGATATTTTACTTTGCCTTGTTGGTGGCAACCCTTTCATGCCTCCCTCCGAAAATTGCCGCAGCACTATTTTTTTGCGGAGATATTCTATGCAAATCCATCTCAAGTGGAATTGTAAATCTCCTGCCTTATGCAAGGCCGGAGCAAGAGAGCAAGAACAAGCTCGTATACAATAAAACCGGTAATGCTATTGCCACGTTTTTGCCATTATGCTTGGTATGGCCGTTCTACACAATGTTGATTCCGTTGGAAGCCGCTTTTGCCATTGCAGCACCAATGGTGGTATTCATACTTCTTATACATTATATGAAGTATAAGATAAATGGGTATACCGGAGATTGCTGCGGGGCAACATTCCTTATGAGCGAGCTCTCTTTCTTAATGGCTTCAGTTGCCATAATCCGTTGCGTGATTGATTATGTATAATTAGCAGATTGGTCAAATGAAAATATATCTTGTAAGACATACTTCAGTAGATGTTCCCAAAAGCACCTGTTATGGACAGACAGATGTCCCTCTCAAATCCACCTTTCCACAAGAGGCAGCTATTGTAAAGGAGAAACTTGAGAACCTTTTTCCATGTAAATCGGTGCTGGATGCAGTCTATACCAGCCCT
>JAZTYE010000045.1:0-21391 GCA_045636765.1 Candidatus Egerieisoma sp. | reverse complement strand
CATTTTTGCGGTGTAGCGTTCCCCGGCGGGGGGAAAATGTCTTTCGGGGAACGGAAATACCTTGCCGTGTTCCCCGCGATGGGGCAAATTTATGTAGGGAGGAAAGAAATTTGTATTTTTGTGTGCAGTTAGTGATTTGTTTATGGATATGGAGTTTTGGGGCAGTGAGATTTCTGCCGATGAGAAATATATGATGGAGGCCCTTAAGGAGGCGCAAAAGGCAGCTCAGAGGGATGAGGTGCCTATTGGGGCGGTAGTTGTTTGTGGTGGCAGAATCATTGCACGGGCCCACAATCTTACAGAGGCTCTTTCTGATGCTACTGCTCATGCTGAGATGCAGGCCATTACCATGGCAGCTGCATCTATAGGTGGCAAGTATCTGGACAAGTGTACCTTGTATGTTACAGTTGAGCCATGTCCTATGTGTGCGGCAGCTTTGGCGTGGTCTCAGGTTAAGAGGGTGGTGTATGGTGCTTCAGATGAGAAAAGGGGATACTCAAGATTCACTCCTTCGCTTATGCACCCAAAAACAGAGGTAAAGAGTGGTGTGCTGGCCCAGGAGTGCGGCAAGATTGTTACAGATTTTTTTAAGGCAAAAAGATAATGGAAGGATTGTTGGGGCTTGGGCTCGTAGGATTATTTATAGGGTGTTTTCTGGCGGCTACAGTTATACCGTTCAGTGCGGAGATTTTGCTGGTTGGTGCTTTGTTGGCAGGGTGTGATCCACTTACTACGTTTTGTGTGGCAACGGTTGGGAATAGTTTGGGGAGTCTTACCTCATATGGAGTGGGGTATTTGGGTAAGTGGGAATGGATAGAGAAATGGTTTCATGTGTCGCGGGAGAAGCTGGAAAAGCAGAAGGGTAAAATAGACAAGTGGGGGCCATATCTGGCAATGCTTTGCTGGTTGCCGTTTATTGGTGATGTGTTTGCAATAGGACTGGGCTTTTATAAACTCAATTTTCCCAAGACAATGTTTTTTATCTTTTTGGGTAAGGCTCTCCGATTTGGTGTGTGGACATTACTATATGTAATATATGGCCAGGCATTTTTAGATTTTGTAATGGGTTTTTGATAATAAGAAAATTTTACATACCTTTGCGGTCTCATTGAGATATGGTGTAATGGTAGCACTACAGATTTTGGTTCTGTCTGTCAAGGTTCGAATCCTTGTATCTCAACATAAAAGGGGCTTTCAAGGCCCCTTTTTGTTTTTTATACCAAAGGCCCAAAAATAACCTTTAATAGTTTTCAGTATGAAAAATATCCTTTTCCCGATAGCTTTTTCAGCACTTGTTCTGTTTGCCGGATGTAATGGCGCTAACAAAGAAACCCAGAAGAAGATGGCATCTCCAGTTGAGTTCCCTCAGGTGCAGCTGCCAAGCTATATAAATGACAACATGCAGGCTGTGAGCTATATGACCAGAAATTACTGGGACAAATTCTTTGCAATGGAGGCAGGGGAAAGTAAGGATTTGCGTGGAACAGTTCATGGGGTAGATTCAGTATCATTTGAAGAGGCTTTTGGTATGTATGCCCAGCTTCTTGTAATGGCGCAGTCCAAGGATATGAATATGTCTGTAAAAGAGTTGTTTGCCAACCTAGATTCATTGGCAATACAAGGGGAGAGGAAGCCGCTTCTTACAGTAATGTCAAGAGCAGAGCATTATTTCTATGATCCCAATTCGCCGGTCCTTAACGAGGAGATTTATCTGAGTGCACTTAATGGTATTCTTGCAGCCAGATCGCTTTCAGAGCTGGACAAGATGCAGTATGAGTACCAGCATCGTATCTGTTCATTGAACAGGGTGGGTACCCCTGCGGCAGATTTTGCATTCAGGGAGCTTAACGGAAGAAATGCATCTGCAGGGGCTGTCACTTTTGGCAGATATGTAGAGAAGAATCTTTATGCTATTAAAGCACCATATACACTTATATTCTTTAATAACCCTGATTGCAATGCGTGCGCAGAGATTCTGTCTACAATAAAGGACTCACCATTGGAGAATCTTGTAAAGAGTGGTGAACTTAAGGTTCTGGCAATGTATATAGATGAAGACCTTACAGCCTGGAGAGACAACAGCGGCAAGTATCCTGCGGAGTGGATATATGCATATGACCATAATCTTATTCTAAGGGACAATAATATATATGGCCTGAGGGCTATCCCTAGTCTTTATCTGTTGGATAAAGAAAAACGGGTGCTCCTTAAAGATGCACCCGTTGAGGATATTATAAATTACTTGTGCAAGTAATTATTTGATCTCCATAATTGCCTCAGAGATATTGATCATAAAGTCTCCCACGTGCTCGCACTCGTTTACAAGATCCATATAGTAAACACCTGTAAGGTAGTTGTAGGTCTTGTTCTCAAGGTTAAGCAGGTGCTCCTCTTTAAGGTTGTTGCGGTACTCGTTGATATCCTGCTCAATATCCTGTGCATTAGCAATATCATTAATCTGGGTATAACCTTTGGTAAGGTTAAAGATCATAGCCTCAAATCCTCTGTTCAACAAGTCTATCATGTAGTTTAGTTTCTTAATCATAGGCTCGTCAAACTTCATGTTGTGGATGTTGCGGCGCTGAAGTATGCGTGCAATGTTGAATCCTGAGTCTCCAATGCTCTCAAGCTCGCTTATAATCTTGTACATTGCCTGTATTCTGCGAGCAGATTCGTCACTGATTACGCCGTCTTTAACAGCATCCAGGAATTTTGCAATCTCAAGCTCAATACGGTCTGTAACCTGCTCATAATGCTCAAGTTTCTTGTAAAGAGCATCAAACTTCTCTGCATCTGTTTCATTGATTGCACTTTTTGCATATTCGTACTGTCTGCGGCAGATGTCAGCATAGTGTACAATCTCCTCTTTGGCCTGGTTAAGAGAAAGCTCTGCAGTGTTAAGCACACCACCCTGGATATACTGTAGGCGGAAAACCTCTCCCTCGTCTTTCTTGTTCTTTACAATCTTTGTAACAAGCTGTGCAATCTGGTTGGTGAACCATACCAATATAAGGGCATTGCAAACATTGAACAGTGTATGTACCATAGAGATACCGTAAAGTACGGAGTTGGAAGATGCGCCTGCAACAAGCGGATTATCCAATCCCATAGCGGTAATGATCTTTGAAACTACAAGCAGGAACGGATGGAACAGGATAAGTACCCAAATAACACCAAAGACATTAAATACAGAGTGGGCCATAGCTGCTCGTCTTGCAGAAACATTTGCTACTGATGCAGCAATGTTTGCTGTAATGGTAGTACCAATGTTCTCTCCAAGAACCATTGCTGCACCCATCTCAAATGGAATCCATCCGTTGTTACACATTACAAGGGTAAGGGCCATTGTTGCACTTGAAGATTGTAATACAATTGTAAGGATAGTACCTATTCCAACAAACATAAGGGTTGATCCAAAGCCATAACCTGTCCATTGTTGAAGGAATGCAAGCACCTCTGGTGAGTTCTGTAAATCCGGAACAGAATCCTTAAGGAAGCTCAAGCCCAAGAAAAGCAATGAGAAGCCAATGATAAGCTCACCAATGGATTTCTTTTTCTTGGCCTTGCACATCATAAATGCAAAACCAAAACCTATAAGAGGGATTGCAAGAATTGCAATATCCGCTTTAAATCCTAGTAAAGAGATAAGCCATGCGGTGAATGTTGTACCAATGTTGGCACCCATAATTACACCAATGGATTGAACCAATGACAATAGTCCGGCGTTTACAAAACTTACTACCATAACGGTGGTAGCGCTTGAAGACTGGATAACTGCTGTAATGAAAAGGCCGGTAAGAATTCTTGAAAGTGAATTTGATGTCATGGCAGCCAAGATATTTCTCAGCTTGTCACCGGCAACTTTCTGGAGAGCCTCACTCATAAGAGTCATTCCATATAGGAAAAGACCCAATGAACCGAGCAAGGTTAAAACTTTAAAAACTGCGTCCATTTAATTAAAATTATGATTCTGTCTACAAATATAAATCTAAAAAATGAGCTATTAAAGAAAGAGGAGAAATATTATTATATTCGCAACAATTCTGTAACAATTTCATAAATATTTACCATAATGAGGCAAGTCTGTGTAAAAATTTCCGTTCTTGTACTTTTTACCCTGCTGAGCATTAGTGCCAGCGGCCAATTTGTATATTATGGAGAGAATCCTGCCCGCCTCAAATGGATGCAGATAGAGACGCCAAGCTACAAGATAATATATCCTGCCGGGATAGATTCCCTGGCAAAAAGATACCTGTGGCTATTGGAACAAAACAGACCGGCAGTAATGGCCGGACTAGGAGGTATAAAGCCCAAACAGATACCGGTGTTGCTCAACAACAGGACAGTAAGGAGCAATGGAACAGTGGTATGGGCTCCAAAAAGGATGGAACTTTACACAATCCCCCCAACAGACAACTATCCGCAGGCCTGGGACAGGCAGCTTGCAATACATGAGTCCAGGCACGTAGGGCAGATGACCTGGTTTACCAAAGGTGTATATAAGTGGTTAGGTGTACTCATAGGCCAACAATCCCCATCCCTTGGAGTTGCAATATACCCTTCCCGATGGATGTTGGAAGGGGATGCAGTTGTAGCAGAGACAGAATTATCCAATGCAGGAAGGGGCAGAAATGCGGAATTTTTGGAGTATTACAGGATAGCAGCAATGGAAGGGGTTCAGCGCAAATGGGACCAGTGGAGACTGGGCTCATATAAGAGATATACCCCAAACCATTATGCGTTTGGTTACCTGCTGAACAGTACAATCAGATATTCAACCGGTAATTACCATTATGCTGGAGAGGTATTTGATGGTCTGGTAAAGAATTTTTACAATCCCAACGTAACAGGCAAGAGCTATGGACAGAGTGTAGGTAACAAGCCAGAGTATTTTTTTGCTTTAGGATATGATTTAATGGGGCAGATATGGAAAGATGAAGCTTCAAAAAGAGGGAACTTTACGGTTGCTGAGCAATTACTGCATAAGAGAGGAGAAGATTATAGGGAGTATTATTCCCCAGTTGGAATTGGAGCAGACAGTTTGTTGTATGTGAGATACTCGTACAATAATCCTTCTCAGCTGGTACTTGTACATAACGGGAAAGAAAAAGTCCTTAAAGCTATATCTGCAGGAACAAAAGGGTTGCAAGGGGCTGGAGACCTTATATATTACGCCGCATATAACCCCAATGCCAGATGGAGCAAGGAGGAGTTCAGCGATATTTATACATACAATGTAAAAAGTGGTATAACAAATCAGATTACTTCCGGGAGGTATTATTTTTCTCCAATGATAAGCCAAGGGGGAGATTCTTTACTGGTTGAGGAGTATTTGCCACAGGGGGGGAGCAGATTGGCCATTTTGGATTCCAGGACTGGTAAAGCGGTTGCAACGATATCTGCGCCATACGGCGGACAGATAACAGAGAGTGTATGGTTGGATAACAGCATTTATGCCCTTGTGGTGACTGAGAGTGGTTTGGGATTGTACAGGACAGGCAGTTCGGGAGACTGGGAGAATATTATTGAAGACCAGAATACAAGCATAACAGACCTCAAGGCAACAGATGATGCGTTGTATTTTCTTTCAGATATGGATGGTGTAAGGAATGTCTACACGTTCTATCCTCATGAGGGGAAACTGCAGAGGCTTACCAATTCTGAATATGGTGCCAGTGAACCGTATATATATAGGGGGGAGTTATATTATTCTGAATCACACCTTAAAGGTAAATATCCGGTAAAAATAGAGTTGGATTCCATAGCTCACAGCGGCTCTGAATATGAACCGGTTTTTGTAGTGGAGGATTCGGCCTCATCATTCAAGGGGAAGATTCATGCTCCATACAAATATATTGTGGCAGAAACCCTGACACAACAGGCAAAAGACGCCCTTGGTGATATGTATGATGGTGAAAAGCTAATATCGGAGGATGAGTTTGCCAAGTTGGTGCAGGCTCGCAAGTACAACAAGGCAGGTCATTTGTTCAGGTTTCACTCATGGGCTCCAATATACTATAACGTAGACAAGATTATGGAGTTTGATTTTGACCAGCTCCATACCGCGGTAGCTTTAGGAGCTACGGCATATTCCCAAAATACACTAGGAACTGCTACAACCATGTTGGGCTATTCTTACCATAAGGGATTCCATGCAGGTCATGCAAAATTCAAATACTCAGGATGGTATCCAATATTCCAGCTTAGCGCAGATGTAAATGCAGAGCAGCGTTATATGATAAAAACAGAAAGGGGAGATACGGCTGTAACCCGTATTATGCAACCTGTAGGAACTCCTCTTGTAGAGCTTGAGACAATAGCATATGTGCCGCTGAATTTCTCCTCCAACGGTTGGCAGAGGGGGGTAGTTCCTCAGGTAGGATGGAACTTCAACAACAACGGATACTATGACTCTGCTAAAAAGGGATATGTATATTCAAATGCGTTTACAGGTGCTCTGCAAGCTTATACAATGAGAGAAAAGGCCCCATCCGGAATTTATCCCAAATGGGGTTTGGGGACAGTTGCCAAATGGCGTACAGCTATAAATGGAGGTGAGAACTTTGGTAGCGCTGCATCCCTATATCTTTATGGATATATACCGGGATTTGCTCCGGCTCACGGAATAAAGCTATCTTTGAGTATGCAGCAGCAGTATGTAAAAGGAAAGAATTATTATACAGGAAATCTGGTTTCCATGCCTAGAGGGTTCAAGGAACAGATGTATGGAGAAAAGTACTGTATGGCAACGGCAGATTACGCATTCCCAATATATATGGGCGATATTCTGTTGTGGAAACTTGCCTACCTTAAAAGGATGCAGATTATACCGTATGCAGATTTTGCATTATTGTCAAAGGGAGCAACATACCGTAATCTGCAAAAAACAGCCCTGTGTTCTTATGGTGGTGCTATTCTTTTTGATATCTGTCCGTTTTTGTTTGGTGTGGATATAAGTATAGGTGTAAGATATTCACGCTACGGACAGTATGCAAACGGTGTGGCATCTGAATGGAAAAACGGTTTTGGACTGATGGTATCAACCTCTCTGTTCTAGTCCTTTCATTACCTTTTGGGCCAGGCTTTTGCCAACCACAGCCTCAACTTCCTCAAGAGGGGCAGCCTTAAGTCTTTTTATGCTCTTGAAATGTTGCAGCAGTTTCTGTTGTGTAGCCTCTCCAACCCCGCTTATACCCATAAGTACAGAGGTGATTTGGTTCTTTGTCCTTTTGCTCCTGTGGTGGGTTATGCCAAATCTGTGTGCCTCGTCCCTTAGATGCATCAGCAGTTTGAGTGCTGGGGAGTTTTTATCAAGGAACATGGGGGTAGGATCTCCTGGAATCATAATCTCCTCAAGACGCTCTGCAATACTTATAACTTCTACCTGCGGAAGAGATTTTGCCTGGTCTGCAGATTCTTCACTTCTGCCGTAATGCGGTTGGTTTTTCTTCTTTCCTATGAGTCCCAGATCCTGCAGGGCATTGTAAGCAAAATGGAGCTGTCCTCTGCCTCCGTCAATAAGGATAAGTTGAGGTATATCCCCTCCCTCATCCAGAAGGCGGGAGTAGCGGCGGTGTACTACTTCATACATGGAGGCGTAATCGTTTGCTCCCACTACAGTCTTTATATTGAAATGACGATAATCTTTTTTGCTTGGTTTGCCGTTCTTGAATACAACACATGCGGCTACAGGGTTGGTTCCCTGAGTGTTGGAGTTGTCAAAACATTCAATGTGCAGAGGTAGACGGTCCATCTGCAAGGCATCTTTGAGGGCTATTACTGCCCTGCTTTTGCCCTCTTGGGGATCCTTTATCTCTTCCTGCTTCATTTTTTGGAACTGGAAGGCTTTGGCATTCTTTGTACAAAGCTCCAGCAAGTCCAGTTTGTCTCCCTTGAGCGGTATGTGTATATTGCGCCCTATTGAGAGATTGTCGGGAAGAAAAGGAACAAGGATTTCTTCTGTGCGGTGTGGGGCACTTGCCTGTCTGTCTCCGGGTGCGGTATTGGTTATTGAGTATATTTCCTGCATAAAGCGGGTAAGTACGGCGGCAGGTTCTTCCTCAATATTTAGCTTGAAGTGTAGGTTGAGGGCCTGTATTATGCACCCCTCACTGAGCCTGAAAAAGTTGCCAAAGGCATTCCCCTTGTCAAATACAATGGAGAATACATCTGTGTTGGTAATATTGGGGTGTACAATAAGTGATTTGCTGTAGTGGTTCTGCAGCATGTTCACTTTCTCCTTATATTCCTGCGCCTGCTCAAATTCAAGGTTTGCAGCGCTTTCCTGCATTTTTTTCCGGTAGTCCCTTATAAGGTCTCCTGTGTGTCCCTGCAGTATCTTCTTTATGCTGGATATCTGTTCATTGTATTGTTGCTCTGAGATCTCGCCAATGCAGGGACCATAGCATTTTTTTATGTGTATGTTAAGGCAAGGTTTGAATTTTCCTTGTTCAATGGCATTGGGTGTAAGGGCCAGCTTGCAGTTGCGGAGCTTGAAGAGGGAGTTTATAAGGTCCAGAAGATGATATGCATGTTGTACTGAACTGTATGGGCCAAAGTAAAGTGATCCGTCCCTTACAAAACGCCTGGTAAGGAATATTCTTGGGAACGGCTCGTTCTTTATGCATAGCCATGGATAGCTTTTCCCGTCCTTGAGGAGGATGTTGTATTTTGGTTGGTATTGTTTTATGAGGTTATTTTCCAGTAACAGAGCGTCTTGCTCGCTCTCTACAACAGTGTGCTGGATGTCTGCAATTTTTGAGACAAGCACTCTTGTCTTGGTTGTAAGCCTCTCAGGGCTTACAAAATATTGCTGTACCCTTTTACGCAGGCTTTTGGCTTTTCCTATATATATGATGGTGCCGGAGGAGTCCAGGAATCTGTATACTCCACTCTCTAAAGGAAGAATGCTTATTTTCTCTTTAAGGTCCGTCATTTTTATATATATTTGCACCAACTTATTCTTCTATGAGCACAAATTTAATTAATAAATCTGATGTAAAGAACGCCATTAAGGTAAATGGGTTTATAGGGAACCTGTGTGCCGGTGCTCTTATGCGTATCCTCGGTATTAATGAGGTAAATGAAACATATAACAATATCCGTCAGTATGAAGGAGCTGAGTTTGCTACAAAACTGATTGAGTATCTTAATGTTACTGTAGATTATATCCCTGAGGAACTGGAGTATCTTCCAAAGGACCAGCCATTTATTGTGGTTTCAAACCATCCTTTTGGAGCAATTGACGGTATTATAATGCTTTCTTTGTTGAGCAAGCAGCGGCCAGACCTTAAGATTCTTACCAACTTTATTCTGTCATATATTCCCAATCTTGCAGATCATTTCTTTCCTGTAAATCCGTTTACAGACCGTCCGGGAATGAAGAGCAGCCTCAGGGGATTGAAATTGGCAAAGGAGCACCTTGCTGGCGGTGGTGTCCTTGGATTGTTTCCGTCGGGAGAAGTGTCATCCAATAGAAACAAGGAGAAAGTGGTTAAGGATATTGAGTGGCAGCACTCCATTATAAAGCTTATAAAAGGTGCCGGGGTTCCTGTTGTACCTATGTATTTTGATGGAGGCAATTCACGCCTTTTCCATATGATGGGTGCAATTAACCCTTATTTGCGTACTGCTCGTCTTCCTCATGAGCTGTTCAACAAGAGGGGTAAGACTATTCAAGTGAGATTGGGCCGTCCTATGATGCCTACAGAGTTTGACGAGTTTGTGCAAATGAGCGATTTGGGCAAGTATTTGTGGAACAGGACATATGCTCTTGAGGCAAATTTAGTGCAGACAGCGCAGGAGAGCAGTACATCTGCCGTAGAAGTGCCTGCTGATTTTGCTCCAGTTGCCGAGCCTACGGAGAAGGAGCAGTTGAGGAGTGAGATTGCATCAGTTGCTGAAGATAAGCTTTTTGAGGTTGGAAGATATGAGTGCTATTTTGTTAAGACAGAGCAGATTCCTCTCCTTATGAGGGAGATTGCCCGTACAAGGGAAATTACTTTCAGAGCAGTGGGTGAGGGTACAGGAAAACCTTTGGATACAGACAAATATGATGAGTATTACAGACATCTGATTTTGTGGGACAAGGATGCGCAGGAGTTTGTAGGGGCATACCGTTTGGGTATGGGTGATGAGATTATCCCAAAATATGGTGTTGACGGATTCTATACCAATACTCTTTTCAAATACAAGAAAGAGTTCAAAAAGTACCTTAAGAAATCTGTTGAGCTGGGAAGATCTTTTGTAATTCCTGAGTATCAGAAAGATCCTCTTGCTCTTATGCTACTTATCAAGGGTCTTATGTATGTGGCAATCAAATGCCCTCAGGTAAGATATTTCATAGGTCCTGTAAGTATAAGTTCTTGGTATCCTATGTTTTATAGGAGCCTTATGGTGCATTATCTTAAAAACAAGCACTATATTCAGGAGTTTGAGAAGTATGTTGTGCCGGTATATCCGTTTGTGCCGGATTTCAATAGGGTTAAGGTAGATGAACTTGTTGGGACCAAAGTGGAATCTTTGGAGAGATTTGACCGCTTTATGTTGCGTATGAGTGGAAATAAATACCGTTTCCCAACCCTTCTTAAAAAGTATATTAAACTTAATGCCAGGATATTGGCATTTAATGTAGATCCAGATTTCAACTATTGTGTTGACGGGCTTATTATGCTTGATTTGCTAGAAGTGCCAAAACAGGAGATTGATACCTTGTCCAAAGAGTTTGAGGATAAGGATAGTGTTTACAAACGTTTTGGAATAGAACAATAGTTTTTTACGGAACGGGATCATATCCGCTTCCTCCCCAAGGGTGGCAGCGGAGAAGTCTCCTTAGTGTAAGGTATAAACCTTTTATGGGGCCGTGCTTGCGCAGGGTCTCAATTGCATATGCAGAGCAGGTTGGGGTAAATCTGCAAGTGGCAGGCTTTAGGGGGGAAATGCAAATCTGGTAAAACCGTACAAGTATAATAAACGGAATTGAAAGGGCTTTTTTTATAGAGTCCTTAAGATTGCCCTTGCTCATTTTTTTTGGATTCTTTGGTCTTGCCGCTTGCTACTGCTGCAAGAATGTCTTTAACTTTCTTCTCTATGCTGGAGAATTCCATTATCTCTTTGGATACATATACAAAAAGGATGTGGGTTGATTTCCCCTCTGGAGAAACAAGTATCTCTTTATTGAGTCTGTATGACTCTCTTATTCTTCTTTTTAGCAAATTTCTTTTTACAGCACGCTTGAAATTGCGTTTAGGTACAGATACTATTATAGCGTTCTGTTTGTCAGCCTCTTGTGAGCTGCTTTCAGGTTTGTCTGTCTGGAGCCATACCACCTTAAAGGGGTAATGGAAAAAGGTGTCACCTTTTTTCATTAAAGCTTGAATTTCTTTAAATGAACTCAAGCGCTCTCCCTTTGTAAATGTGGCAGACATAATGGTTTATTTATTCTCTTTCTGCATATATAGCATTAGAGCCTTTGAAATAGACGGTGCCTCTGGAGTAGGGGCGGTAATATCTACAGTAAGACCAGCTGCTGTAGCGGCTTTAGCTGCTGCAGGGCCAAATGTGGCAATCTTAAGCTCGTTCTGCTTGAATTCAGGGTAATTCTCAAATAGAGATTTTACGTCGGCAGGACTGTAGAAGACAGCTATCTGATATTTGTCCATCTCAACCTCTTTAAGGTCACTGTATATGGTCTTTACAAAAGCTGCACTCTCAAAATTGTATTTTGTTTTAGAGAACAATTTGTGAAGGTCTCCTTTAAGATTTTCTGCAGTTGCTGCAATAAGGAATTTTTCCTCCTTGTGTTTGCTGCCAATAGTATCAATAATAGAAGCAGTGGTACCGTTTCCGTAGAAGATTTTTCTTTTACGGAAAACAATATGTTTCTGAAGATATACAGCTGTAGCTTCTGAATTGCAGAAGTACTTCATGGTCTCAGGAACAACAACCCTCAACTCCTCACAAAGTTTGAAGAATGCATCAATTGTTGTTTTTGCTGTAAATACTATAGCTGTAAAATCAAGAATGTTTATTTTTTGTGCTCTAAACTCTTTAGCAGTTAGCGGCTCAATCTTAAACAATGGATGAAAATCAAGATTTACCTTGTACTTTGATGTCAGTTCTGTGAATGGAGAACTGTTTTGGGGAGCCGGCTGTGAAATTAATATATTTGCTATTTTCATATCTAACTAATTGAAATTGAGGTGTAATAGCACTATTACGGGCAAAATTTCAAGGGTGCAAAGATATAAAATATAGAAAAAATGAGAAAATCCTTTTTGTATAAAAATGATATAAAGCTGTGAAAAATATAATAGCAAAATGCTTAATAGGCTGTAAATCATGCAATAACGCATTGTTCCCATGGGGGCTGTCGGGATAGATTTTATAACAAAAAAGCAACATAAAACGGCAATATACCATATACAGGTGTAAGTAAGGCTTATTTTATCTATAAGTTTGAATAAAGAGTTCCTGTTCAGCCATGCGAGAAAGTAGAGTGCTCCCCTTCTGAGAAGGAAAAACAAAAAAATCGCAACTGAAATCCCGACAAATTTTACTGGAACAGTGTAATTGCTCCCAATAATTTTTGTTGCATATGCAATATTGGCAAATACAAATGAACAACAAAGGGTAAGGAAGGCAAATAAAGTATTCCTGCACACCTGCAAGTTGGATTGCTTTTCTATATTCAGCAGCCTTTTTTGACTGAAAATGGCATAACCTGTATTTTTAAGTCCTTCCAGAATTCTTCTGGGGGCAATGATAAGAAACAGTACCAGAACTATTATAATAATAAAATTGGCAATATCCCTCCATGGATCATCTATGATGATTCCCATAGGAACCTCAATCTCGCCCAATGCAATATAGCTCTCTTTCCACAGCTGCTGTACAGGTGCGGTTATCTGGTCATGCTCTATAGCCATATTTTTATTAATTGCCCCTCTTGGCTTTATATCCCAAATCTGTAAGGATAGCTGTTATCTTGTCCCGTTGGTCTCCCTGTATAAGAATTTCACCCTCCTTGGCAGAACCTCCAACTCCACATTTTGTCTTAAGGACCTTGCCCAAAGCTGCCAAATCTTCATCTGTGCCTATAAAACCCTCCACAACAGTAACCTGTTTTCCACCTCTTCCTTTACGGTCTATTTTTACAATAAGTTTCTGCTGGTTAGCAGGAAGGGTTTCTATCTGACAGTTTTCCTCTTCTTGGAACTGGTAATCCGGGTTTGTAGAATATACCATTCCAAGGCGGCTTTTCCAATCGTTGTTTGCCATAATTGTTAATTTGCACGAATTTTGTTACAAAAATAAATATAATATATCACTATATTTGCCGTTTGTTAAGAAAATTTTTATAGTAAGATATGGATTTAAGGAAGTTCAACAGAATCAACAATATCATTGCCACAGTGGTACTGGTAATTGCATCATTTACTTATATATCTACGCTGGAACCTACAGCAAGCTTTTGGGATTGCGGTGAGTTTATTGCCTCATCTTATAAACTGGAGGTGGGCCATGCTCCGGGTAACCCTGTTTTTCAGCTTGTAGCACGTTTCTTTACTCTGTTTGGAGGTCCGGAAGATGCTGCTTTTTGGGTTAACTGCATGAGTGCAATGTGTTCTGCATTCACTATCTTCTTCCTGTATCTTACAATTGTCCACTTAGGAAGGAGAATAGTAGAGAAGAGCAAAGGTGTTTTTGACAAAAACTCAGCTATAGCAGTATTGGGCGCAGGCGTGGTGGGTTCTTTGGCTTATACGTTCTCAGATACATTCTGGTTCTCTGCAGTTGAGGCAGAGGTATACGCAATGTCCTCTCTGTTTACTGCAGTTGTGTTCTGGGCAATGCTCAAATGGGAAGAGGAAGCGGACAGACCATATGCAAACAGGTGGATTGTCCTAATTGCATTCCTTATGGGTGTTTCAATAGGAGTGCATTTGCTTAACTTGCTTACAATCCCTGCTCTTGTATTTATATACTACTATAAGAAGTATGAGGTTACAACAAAGAGAACTATAATGGTTCTGTTATTGTCGGGAGTTATATTGGCCACAATTCTTTATGGAATTATCCCTTATTTGCCTAAGATGGCAGCATATGTAGATCTGTTGTTTGTGAATGTTCTTGGTCTGCCAATGAATTTGGGTGCAGCTTTGTTTGTGTTGGGTGTGATTGCAGCCGGTTTCTGGGGAATTTACTATACATATAAAAAGAAGAGGGTACTTTTAAATACTATAATTCTAAGTGTTACCCTTATTGTAGTTGGTTTTACAACATTTGCAGTTGTAGTTATCAGGTCTTCTGCAAATACCCCTACAAATGAGAACCAGCCGGACAATCCGTTTGCACTTGTAAGATATATTGGCAGGGAGCAGTATGGCAGCAATCCTCTTATTTTTGGAGAGACATTTGCCTCACAGTATAATGATTTGGAGTATCCCCAGTATTATAATGAGCTTGATGGGAAGTACGTTAAGGTAGATGCTCCTGCTGTTCCGGTTTATCCTGCAAATCAGAAGATGTTGTTCCCCAGAATGTGGAGCGCTGGAGCTGGTGACTCTTATGTTCCTTTCTATCAGATGTATACAGACGGAAGGGGTAAATCTGTGCCGGGTGCAAAATACAAATTGCCAACCATGAAGGATAATCTTGCATATTTCTTTGATTACCAAATGGATTTTATGTACATGAGATATTTCATGTGGAACTTTGTGGGTAGACAGAATGACCTTCAGGCAACTATTCCCGGTGATAAGTTTAAGGGAAATTGGGAGAGCGGTATAGGATTTTTGGATAAGATCAGGCTTGGAGACCAGAGCGTAGGTCCAGATTATCTTGTAAACAACAAAGCAAAGAACCATTATTATTTCTTGCCTCTTATTCTGGGTCTTATAGGATTATTTTATCAGCTTAAAAAAGACAAGCGTAACTGGTTTGTTACTATGCTGTTGTTTATACTTACCGGTATTGCCATTGTGGTTTACCTTAACCAGCCTCCTATGCAACCACGTGAGAGGGATTATGCTTATGCAGGCTCGTTCTATGTATTTACAATTTGGATAGGACTTGCAGTAATGTGGCTTGCAGACCTTTTGGAGAAGGTTATGGGCAATCGTGCCTTATGTGGTGTAGTGGCAGGAGCAGTATGTGTCCTTGTTCCGGTGCAGATGGCGTGCGAGAACTGGGATGACCATGACCGTAGTGGAAGATATACAGCAAGGGATCTTGCCTACAATTATCTGCAGACATTGGATAACAATGCAATAGTAGTTACCCACGGAGACAATGATACATTCCCACTATGGTATATTCAGGAAGTTGAAGGTGTAAGGACAGATGTTAGGGTAATGAATACCTCTTTATTGGGTACAGACTGGTATATAGACCAGATGCAGTGTAAGACCTATGAATCTGATCCGGTTAAATTCTCTATTCCGCGCAAACAATATTTGTACGGTACAAATGACTTTGTGCAGGTATATGACAGGTTTAATGGAGCGGCTGTTCCTGGAAAACAGGTAATGGAGATTTTTAGGAATCCTAAGATTGTACTCCCTATGAGTGATGGCAAGAAACATGACTACATTGCTGCTTCAAATATTGCAATTGCTGTCAATAAGGAGAATGTGGCAAAATACGGCATCGTTGCTGAGAGAGATATGGATAAAGTTCTTGATACTTTGGTGTTGAATATCCCGTCGGGAAGCTATTTGAGCAAAACTGATCTTATGGTGCTTGATATGATTTGCAACTATGATTGGGAGAGACCTATATACTTCTTGCAGCAAGGTGGTGAGATAAATATTGGTATTAAGGATTATTTGCAGTATGACGGTTTTGCATATAAGTTTGTCCCTATAAAGAGCCGTACAGGACATGGAGAGATAACTCAGGTTGACGATAGACTATATGACAGAATTATGAATGTGTACAAATGGGATAATTTCTCGGATTCATCAATTAATGTGGATTATCAGAACCTCCTTACATTCAATAACCTTTGCTCTCCTAGAGACATTATTGTTAATTGTGCAAAATGGCACTTGACAAATGGAGAAAAAGAGAAGGCTGTTGCTCTATTGGATAAAATGCCTGAGATTATGCCGGCAAGCATGTGGCCTCTAAATACATCTGTAATTTCTTCTCTAACTGAGAGATCTATAATGGATGCCGTGGCCGTTTATGTTGGTGCTGGGGAATTGGAGAAGGCGCAGAAATTGGCAGATGAACTCCTTGCAGAGACAGAGTTGTCAATAGCACTTTTCTCTACAGAATATAGGGGCAATTTCCTCTCTACTGAGGATCTGCAGAGAAATCTTTATTACATCTACATGATTTCAGATGTGTTTGAGAAGAACAACCAGCCTGAGTTGGCCCAGAAATATAAAGATATTATAAACCAGTATCTGGATTAGTAAGCTCTTCTATAAAGCTCTGGTCTTTGTGCAGGCGGGGAACTTTGTTCTGCCCACCAACTTTCCCCCTTTGGCGCATCCATTTTAGGAATGTCCCTTGAGGGAGGGGAATTAGCTCAAGCATCTGCATTGTGGCGTTACCCTCCCTTTTGGCCTCATAATCTGAGTTGAGGGTAGTAAGATAGTAGTCAAGTCTTGTGGCAAAATGAGAAATGTCTGCGGGAGGTACAGCAAATTCTACAGCCCATTTATGGTATCCTTTGGAGGTTTGAGCATCCTTGCCCAGCTCCATAAATACGGGTGCTACTGTAAAGTCTGTAACAGAGCAGTTGCACTCATTGCAAGCCTTTGTAAGGGCCCCTTCTGCATTTGAAATCATCAGCTCTTCACCAAAAGCATTTATGCACAGCTGGGTCCTGCCGGTAATTGCTATCCTGTGCGGATATGTAGAGACAAATTTTACGCAATCTCCTATAAGGTAACGCCATAGACCTCCAATTGTAGAGATTACAATTGCGTAATTTACCCCTGTCTCCACTTCCGCCAGGGTAGGAATCTCCTTTATTTTGCCATCTAATACATCCTGCAGCATATCCATAGGGATAAATTCATAGAAAATACCGTTGTTTACGGTAAGCAGCATTGCATTTATCATCTCATCATCCTGGAATGCAAAGTATCCTTCAGAGGCATTGTAATTCTCCAGATAATGCATGCTGCTCAAAGGTATAATCTCCCTAAAAATCTCCCTGTACGGCTCAAATCCAATTCCTCCGTGCATAAACAGTTCCATATTTGGCCATACTTGCGCTATATCCTGTTTGCCGGTATATTCCAGAACCTTGTTCATAAGCATGAGGTTCCAGCTTGGCACACCGGAGAAATTGGTAACATTTTCCTTTATACTTTCCCTACAGATAGCTGTCAGTTTATCTTCAAAATCACCTATAAGGGCAACTTTTTTCTTTGGGGTACGGATAAACTCTATAATTGCAGGGGAGTTGTGCAGCAAAAGGGCAGATAAGTCTCCCGACAGTATTTTTCCTGATTTGTCGGGGACAATACTTCCCCCCAAAGTAAGGGCCTTCCCCTTGAAAATATTGCTTTTTGGGTGAGCACTTACATAACTTGCCAGCATTCTTTTGAATCCCCCATAATGGTTAATCTTAAGGGATTCCTCTGTCATGGGGATGAATTTGCTCTTCTGGGCACTTGTGCCGCTGGATTTGGCAAACATCCTTGTCTTCTTGTCCCACAGCAAGTAATCTTCTCCATCTAAAAGTCTGTGGATGTATGGTGCAATCCTATTGTAATCATGGATTGGCACCTTTTTCTGAAACTCTTTAATACTATGTATGTTGTCAAACCCGTATTCTTTGCCAAAAAAGGTGTTTTTTCCATGTTCCACTATATAACGGAACCACCTGTGCTGATATGGCATAGGATCTTTTCTGCTCTGGTCAATCTCTTTAAGGAGATTGGCAGAATATCTCAAGAATATGGAATTAATCAAATTCATAGGAAAATCTGGTGCAATATATCCAACGATTTTATTTCAATATTGTTCCCAATATGGTGAGAAATGTACTCAATCATCCTTTTGGCATAGTTTATCCTGCTTTCTCCGCTCAATTTAATCTCCTTTCCCCCACAATGGAGCGTATCCAGATTGGTGGATGGAGTGTTTATAAGGGTATGAAGCAGCATAGATTCCTGTTCATCCATAAGCTGGCTTCCGTATGGGGCAACTCCGTATGGTGCCGGAATAAACTTTGCCGTAGCAATGTCAAAAATTGGAGCACTGGTGGAGTAGTTGTCCAACGGCATAAAACCAAGCATCTTGCAAAGATGTGTTAAAAAGTGGATATGAAAATTGGCCACTCCACCCTGCAGATGCTCCAGAATCTGCACAGACGAACTTATATAACTGTACAAATGTGGATTGGCCTCAGATTCCCTTACAGTTTTTCCAAGTATCTCGCTTATAAATATTGCAATGGAACTTTTGTATATATCACTCCTCAATGAGGATAGGCCATATGGGGCTGTTATCTCCCTAATGGTGGGCATTAACTGTGTACCATTACTGTATGTGACAACATCCAATATGTTGAGTTTATGCAGCATAGATACATTGTTCCCCTTCTTTGAAGCACCTCTGAAATAGAGTGAGCAACGCCCTGCGGTGTTTGAATAACACTGCACAACAATTCCGCTGTCACCATGTTTTATGGTGTGGAGTACAATTATTTGGCTTTTGGTAAGCATTTAAGGAATTCTGCAAGTGCCCTCATTGCTTTTCCTCTGTGGGAAATGGCATTTTTCTCATCAAGGGAAATCTCCGCAAGTGTTGTGCCATATCCGTTAGGGATAAAGACAGGATCATATCCAAATCCCTGGCTGCCGCTTTTGCCTGTGGCAATTTTACCCTCCAGTACGCCGTTGAAAATATGGGTTTTGCCATCAATTATAAGGGCTACCACAGTGCGGAAACGGGCAGTTCGGGAAATCTCCCCCCCCTTTGCTTCCAATGCTGCAAGTTCTGCAAGTAGTTTGTCCATGTTGGCATCACTACCTTTGTCGGGACCAGCATACCTTGCTGTATACACTCCAGGTGCTCCTCCCAAGGCATCAACCTCCAAACCTGTATCATCTGCAAAACAGTTCTTGCCAAACTTCTTCCATAGGAACTCTGCTTTTTCTATAGCATTGGCTTGCAGGGTATCTCCATTTTCCGGAATCTCCTCTGTAAGGCCCAACTCTTTTGGCATAATTAGTGTAAAAGAATCACCTAGTGCCTTTTGCGCCTCAACCACTTTATGTGCATTGCCTGTGGCAAAAATAATCTCCATATTAATGTGTTTAATTTTGCCCAAAGGTACTAAATTGTATAATTTTGCTTTTGTTAAAGGGAGAAATATTATGAAGATTTTTAAGAAATTTATTCCAATTGCAGCTTTTGCCATATTTGTAGCAGGTAATCTGTCTGCGCAGTCAACATCCTTCAAAGCAGGAAAGGCACTTGAGGTGCAATATAATATACTAAAAGAGCTGAGTGCAGCATTTGTAGACACCATAGATGTGGAAAAACTCACAACTGCAGGAATAAATGCAATGCTCAATTCATTGGACCCGTATACAGAATATATTCCCGACGAAAATGAAGAAGATCTTGAGATGATGCGCACTGCCTCATATGGAGGAATAGGTGCAGTTATCCGCAAGATAGATTCTGTTGGAGTCCTTATTTCCCAGCCATATCTTGGATCGCCTGCTGTTAAATATGGTTTGGAGACAGGTGATATAATTGAGGAGATTGATGGAGAGAGCGTGTTGCCTATACCTGTGGACAAATGCAGCGAAAAAATGAAAGGACAGCCCGGAACCCAGGTAAAATTCCTTGTAAAAAAAGGACGTACAGGTGAGAAAAAGGAGATTGTAATTACCAGAGAAAGGGTGCATATACCAGATGTATCATATAGTGGAGTACTTAGGGATTCCATTGGATATATCAGATATGATGCCTTTACCGAGGGGGGAAGCAGAGATTTCCGTAAGGCTTTTGAGCAGCTTAAACAAAAAGGGATAAATCATCTGGTTATAGATCTTAGAGGCAATGGTGGTGGAATAGTGGATGAAGCGGTAAATATCCTTTCAATTTTTTTACCTAAGGGGACATTGGTTGTTTCTGCAAAAGGACGTTCACAACAGTCTGTCTTTGAGATGAAGACAATGCAAGAACCGTTGGATACTCTTGTGCCAATTACTGTACTGGTGAATTCTTCATCTGCATCTGCATCTGAGATTATTGCAGGAGCAATACAGGATCTTGACAGAGGACTTATAGCAGGAACCAGGACATACGGCAAAGGATTGGTGCAGGGGTTCAGGCCAGTTGGCTATAACGGAAATCTTAAGCTTACAACAGCCAAATATTATACACCAAGCGGCAGATGTGTACAGGCAATTGACTATTCTAACAGAAACGCAGACGGTAGTGTAGGAACTGTTCCTGATTCACTTAAAAAAGCCTTTAATACAGTTAAAGGACGTACAGTATATGATGGCGGTGGAATTACTCCGGATTCTGTAATAAAAGCTGAGGTGTACAGCCGTCCGGCATACTCTCTTGTGGCAAATGATATATTTGGAGAGTTTGCCATTGAGTACTATAAAAAGAACCACGCCATTGCTCCGGCTGCAGAATTTGCCCTTACAGATGCCGAGTACGAGGAGTTTGTAAAATTTGCTGCAGCCAAGAATTTTGACAGCCGCAGTGCTGCCCAGGCCCAATTGGACCAGATGATAAAATCTGCAAAAACAGAAGATTTGTACGAGCCGTACAAAGAAGCATTTGAGGCTCTGGAGAAATGTCTTACAATCTCCAAAGAAGAGATGTTGAGGGTAAAGAAGGCAGAGTTCAAGCCGCTTCTGGAAGAGGAAATAGTATACAAGTATTATTACACTCCAGGCCGGATAGAATCAATCATAAGAAACGACAAGCAGTTGCACAAAGTGCTGGATATGATAAAGTAAAAAGGTGACCCTTGGCGGTCACTTTTTTATTGGCAATCCCCAGTTTATTTACATAACTTTGTAGACATCTAAAAAAATCAGCCATGAAACGTCTTCTTAGCCTATTCGTAGTGCTTGCACTATTTGTGACAGCGTGTACAAAACCTGAACCTGACAATCCGCAACCTAATCCGGAGACTCCAAAACAGGAGAGTGTAACACTGTCTCCAAGCACAAATGCAGCCCCGGTAATAGCAACTGAAGGTGGCAGTACAAGTGTGTCCTTTACAGCCAGCACCTCATGGAGTGCCTCAATCATCAATACCAAGGCAGACAGCTGGTGCAGCGTGGTGCCGACCAGCGGAGTGGCAGGAGCAGCCAGCATAACCATAACAGCAAAGGAAAACACTACTCCCGACAACCGTTCTGCCTCAGTAGTCATTAAGGCCGGAACC
>JAZTYE010000044.1:0-11818 GCA_045636765.1 Candidatus Egerieisoma sp. | reverse complement strand
GGCATAACAAACAGAACCTCTACATCATGTTTTGCAAGACCTTTTGTAAGGCCGTAACATGCAGTACCCAAACCACCGGCAATATGTGGAGGGAACTCCCAACCAAACATCAAAACTTTCATCTCTTTACTTTTTTATTCTGTTCAACATGCTCTTTCCTCTAACAATCTCAGCCACACTTATTGCAGATGAGATACAACCATGAGGTCTGTGCGAAGGGTCACCGTCATAGATCTCAGCAACAGAACCAATACCATGAATCTCCATATCCTCCTCAAACGCATCCAACATCTCTTTAGCCTTCTTTACAAAACCTTTTCCTGTAAGTGCAAGGTTTGCCTCAATATATGGAGTAAGCAACCATGGGAATGCACAACCGTTGAAGTGTGCAATATCTCTGCTGCCCTGATCACCCTCATAAACACCTCTGTACATAGGATTCTTAGGAGACAGTGATCTGATACCCCTTACTGTAAGAAGTTCTTTCTTAATTGCAGTAAGGACAGCCATCTTGGTCTCATCATCTAGTGGAGAGTATTTTACGCAGCATGCAATAAGCTGGTTAGGTCTTGTAAAGACATTCTGACCATTCTCATCAACATAGTCTGCAAGATGGTTTCTCTCCTGGCACCAGAACACTTTTACATAGTTCTCTCTAATCTTGCCAATGATACCATCAGTCTTTTCAACAAGTTTGCCTTTGCCGAATTTAAGGTCCAAATCCCTTACAAAGCAAAGGGCATTATACCATAGGGCATTAACCTCTACCTGATAACCAGGTCTTTCGCTTACTGGTCTGCCATCTACATATGTATTCATCCAAGTAAGTGCCACGCCATACTTCTGAGCCCACAAAAGACCGTTCTCATGAAGTCTTACGCTTGGTCTTACATTGTTAAGGAATGACTCAATAATATCTACCATCCATTTTCCGTACTTTTTCCATACAGCTGATGCATCAGCACCAAAATCAACATATTGCTGTATGGCACGGATAAACCACAATCCGCTGTCAGGACAATCAGACTCAACAAGCATATTGTCTCTGTGGCGTTTTATAGTGCTGTCAATCACCTTCTCAAATCTCTCGGTATCTCCATTATTATATAAGGTAAGACCAGGAAGAGCGATGAAAGACTCTCTCAAGCTCTCGTAATCCCATGAATAACCGGAACATACACTATACTCGCCTGCATGCTTTATTACAAACTGGCCAGCAGCAAGTTTAAGACATGAATCGTAGTCACTTCTGGTATTGTCACGTTTTGCTACCTCTTTCTCAAATCTTGTCTTCAATGATTTTGAAGGTACAGGCATGCCTGTTGACGCAGAAAGAATAATGCTCTCACCTTTCTTTATAGGCATCTCAAAGTAACCTGGAACAAAAAGATCTTCTTTACAGTTGAATCCTCTTCTGCTCTCCTCCTTGTATGTAATTCCCTTGTACCAGTCTGGAGAAGCAATCCACTCGTTTTTCTTGTTTACCTGAAGATTAAGTGTAGGGAAACCCTCGTACAAATTGAATGCTACACCATTGTCAACAGCTGTATATCTGGTATTTGCAGATGTATTTGCAGCTGTAAGGGCGTGGATATTCCTGTATGCAAGGAAAGGTTTGATTCTAAGTATTGTAGGAGAATGAGCCTCCAATAAGGTATATTTTACAAGCACCTCTTCTGTCTCTCTCAAGAACATTATTGTCTTGCTGAACTTCATGCCACCAACCCTGTAAGTGATGGTAGATGCATAGTCCATTTCAAAGTCAACAATATACTTGTGACCTCTTGGTTCATATACATCTCCATATGAAGTGATTCCAAGGTTGAAACTTTGTCCGTGCTGTATCAGCGACTCATGTAATGTAGAAAGAAGAATGTGTTTCTCCCCTCCAAAATTCTCAATAGGAACAACCAACAATCCATGGTATTTTCTTGTATTACAACCTACTATGGTTGTGTTAACGTAACCTCCTGCCCTATTGCTAAGCAAGATCTCACGTTCAAGGGAATACTCAAGGTTTACCAGCTCCTCTTTGTTAAATTCCAAGTATGCCATTGTGATGTAGATATATTTTGCGCGCGAAATTACAACAAATATTTTTATTTAACTAATTTACGTTTAAGTACAAACGCTGTACGGGCAGGCAAATAAAGGGTCAAAAACGTGCCCTGGCTATCCTCCTGCGTATAATGTACGGTTTTTCTTTTATTTCTTTCAAACCCGTTAAATTCTTTCCAGTCTGTATCAAGTACCATAGAATACTCCCCTCCAAAGATATTTACCCTGTAATCCTGGTAAGATTCATTTGGACTGAAATTGAAAACAAATACATATCCGTTCCTCTCCATTACAAGCACCTGCCTAGGCTCATCATTATAAATTGAGATTGGCGGTGTTGCCAGAATATTGTTCTCCCTAAACAAATGTATCATCTTCTTGTCAAATGCAAGCAGTTTTCCATATCTTAAGAACGGGCTGTCTGCCAGACTCCACTGTCTCCTTGCATATGCATGTGACCATCCGTTCCCTTCCCTTGGAAAGTCAATCCACTCAGGGTGGCCAAATTCATTGCCCATAAAGTTAAGGTAACCATTGCCGGCAGTTGCCAAGGTGACAAGCCTTATCATCTTGTGCAGAGCCATTGCCCTGTCAACCTCAAGGCTCTTCATACCCAAATCCATATGGGTGTACATAAGGGCATCCATCAGACGGAAAATGATGGTCTTATCTCCCACCATTGCCTGATCATGGCACTCGGCATAGCTCACTGTCTTCTCATCTGCCCTTTTGTTGGTAAGCTGCCACCACATGTCACACACATTCCATTTCTCGTCGGGAACCTCTTTAATCCATTTTATCCAGTTGTCAGGGACTCCCATGCTCATCCTGTAGCCAAATCCCCAGCCTCCCTCTGAGATAGGGGCTGCCAGACCTGGCATACCACTCATATCCTCTGCTATAGTGAAGGCATCAGGATGTATCTCTTTTATAAGGTCATTTGCAAGGCCAAGATATACAAGAGCATCTACATCAACATTGGCATTGAAGTAATCTTCATAGCCGCAGAAAGCCCTGCCCAATCCGTGGTCCCAATAGAGCATACTGGTAATTCCGTCAAAACGGAAACCGTCAAGATTGAACTCCTCCATCCAGTATTTGCAGTTTGACAACAGAAAATAAAGGGTTTCATCCTTGCCGTAGTCAAAGCATCGAGTATCCCATGCAGGATGAAGTCCTTTTTCACCTGCGTGGAAATATAGTGTTGAGGTACCGTCAAAATTGCTCAATCCCTCAAGCTCATTTTTTACTGCATGTGAATGCACAATATCCATAATTACAGCCAGGCCTAGCTTGTGAGCCTTGTCTACAAGCTCCTTAAACTCCTCCGGAGTACCAAAGCGTGAACTCAATGCAAAGAAGTTTGAAACCTGATATCCAAACGAACCATAATAAGGGTGCTCCTGTAATGCCATAATCTGAACTGTATTGTAACCCAGCTTGGCAATTCTTGGAAGTACATTCTTTGTAAAATCCTTAAAGGTTGCAACAGCTTCCTCTTCTCCCGACATTCCTATATGTGTCTCATATATAAGCGGATTCCCAACCTTTGGGGCACGCGGATTCTTCCACTTGTATGCCCTTGCCGGTGCCCACACCTGAGCAGAGAAAACATGTGTTACAGGATCCTGAACACATCTTCTGGCATAAGAAGGGAGTCTCTCGCCGTCACCGCCATCCCAGAAAATATGCAGTCTGAAAAGATCGCCATGTTTAACAGCCCTCTTTGGCAATGTCAGCTCCCAAATTCCACCACCTTTGTTGGTCATCCTGTAACCTGGAGAAATCTGCCAGTTATTGAAATCCCCCTTAACATATATTGAAGTTGCATTTGGTGCCCACTCTCTGAAAACCCAATGATCACCAACCCTGTGCACACCATAAAAAAGGTGATTGTTTATAGCATCTGTAATCCTTTTTCCAAAACCGGCAATCTCACCTTTTCTTATAAGCAGCCTCTCATGCCTTCCCTTTATGGCCTTGCAAAAAGGTTCCAAATAGACATCATTGTTGTAAATCATAGCTATTCTTTATTTAATATATTATCAAACTTTTTCTCATAACCGTCAAGCTCCTTCCTGCACAACTCCAGCAGTTCCATAGCCTCCTTAAGTTCCTTCTCCACCCCGGCAATTGCAGCATCCGGAGCCTCAATCAGCTCCACAAGCTTCTGCAGCCTCTCCAGAGCCTCCTCATATGTCATCTTCTTTTTCATAATCATTTTCAAGTTTTTCTTCCCGACAACTTTATCTGAACACTTCACCTATCTCAAACTCAACTGCGCCATCCTTGAGAACAAGCTTCATCCTCCTCCCCTTTACAATGTCTGCCGCAGTTGCCCTTTTCCCATCAACTGCGACAATTGCAAAACCACTGCCAAGAATCCTGGCAGGGTCTGCAGCATTTACCCTCAATTTAAGCATTTCCAGCCTCTGGCGTCCGTTTGAAACCACCTTTGCAGCCCCATTTTCCAACGCTTTCTGCACTCCCAGAAGACGCTGCCTTTCCACTGAAATTTTCTGTGATAAAGATAATGAAATTCTCTGATATATATGCATGAGAAATTGTTCCTGCTGCACAAAAACATCAATAAAGAAATCTGCAACTGCTGTAGGGGTCTTCAGCCATGTATGTGCTACCATATCAGCAACATGGTAGTCATGGTCATGTCCTATACCGGTAACAACCGGCAACGGGAACTGGGCTATATTTGAAGCCAGATCATAATCATCAAAACATACCAGGTCCATAGCCGCCCCTCCGCCTCTGATTATTACAACTGCATCAAATTCTACGCTACGCGCAGCAATCATATCAAGGGCTGCAATTATACTTTCAGGCGCATCATCACCTTGCATTTGGGCAGCAAAAAGATCCAATGTAATGCCGTAACGGCTATCTGCCCCCTTAAGATGCTTTACAAAATCCCTATAGCCAGCAGCTGTAGGTGATGATACCACTGCCAGCCTCCTTGGCAAAAGAGGTATCACAAGTGTGGAATTCATATCCATACACCCCTCCTTTACAAGCCTGTTTATAGTATCCTGCCTCTTAAGTTCCAGCTCCCCTACCGTAAATGACGGATCAATATCCAGAACATTAAGGGAAAGTCCATAAATATTTGAATATCCCACCTGTACTTTGAGCAACACATTAAGCCCTTTGGCCAGCCTTACCCCGGCTGTAGATTCAAAATAGGGTTTAAGCATCCTGAATGTTGTGTTCCATATTGTAGCCCTGGCTTTTGCCACAACCCCTTTCTCGCCCTCACTATATCCTATGAGCTCCATATAGCAATGGCCGCTGGCATGAGTGTTCATCTCCCCTATTTCTGCTGTAACCCATACAGTTGGAGGAACAGCAGACTCTATTCCAGTTTTAATCATCTGCTGCAGTTGCAACAGAGTCATTTTCTCATCCATTCTCTTCTCTCTTTTTGGCACAAGATACAAAAAAATATTGTACCTTTGTGTTCTGATTCCGGAACATCTATGAAAATAAACAAGGCCGCCTTTGCAGGCAGCAGCCAAAAACTTAAAGACAAGCCAAAGGCCAAACTTCCCGAATTTGCATTCATCGGGAGGTCAAATGTGGGAAAATCTTCCCTCATCAATTCTCTGTGCAATCATAAGGGACTGGCAAAGACATCTGCCACACCGGGCAAAACACTCCTTGTAAACCACTTTCTCATCAATGACTCCTGGTACCTTGTAGATTTGCCGGGATACGGCTACGCCAAGATCTCCCAGGCGGGAAGGGTAAAGCTGCACAACATGATAAACGAGTTTATAAATGAGTCGCAGGAAATGGTCCTTCTGTTCGTTTTGCTTGACAGCAGGCACAACATACAGAAAATAGACCTGGAATTTCTCATGAGCCTCGGTGCAGCAGGAATACCTTTCGCAATTATATTCACAAAAGCGGACAAGCTTGGAAGGGATGCCCTTGCAAAACAGATAGAGGCAAACAAGAAGGAACTGCTCCAGTATTGGGAGGAGCTTCCCCCTGTTTTTGTAACATCATCGGAGAAGAACACCGGAAGAGAAGAAGTACTTGAATATATACAAACAATCTTAAATACACTGTAAAATTATGGATCATAATCACGTGATTAAAATTTTCTCTTGCAGAGGATCACAGTATCTTGCTGAGAAAATTGCAAAAGCCCTAAAGCTTGACTTGGGTAAATCTATTGTAAATGTATTCAGCGACGGCGAGTTCCAGCCTGCATTTGACGAGAGTGTACGCGGTGCTACCGTATTCATTGTGCAGTCTACATTCCCCCCTGTAGAGAACCTGTTTGAGCTTCTGCTTATGATTGATGCTGCCAAAAGAGCATCTGCATACAAGGTTGTTGCAGTTATGCCTTACTTCGGTTGGGCAAGACAGGACAGAAAAGACCGTCCGAGAGTTTCAATCGGTGCAAAACTTGTTGCAAACATGCTTACAGCTGCAGGTTGTGACCGTGTGATGACTGCAGATATCCACGCAGACCAGATCCAGGGATTCTTTGATGTACCGTTCGACCATGTTTACGCAAGCGGCTTGTTCCTTAACTACTTGAGAGGACTTAACATTGAGAACCTTTCAATTGCCGCTCCTGATATGGGTGGTGCAAAGAGGGCAAATGCGTATGCAAGAAGCTTGGGATGTCCGCTTATCGTATGTCACAAATCAAGGGAGAGGGCAAACGTTGTTGGCTCAATGACAGCAATTGGTGACGTTGAGGGCAGAAACGTGGTTATCGTTGATGATATGGTTGACACAGCCGGTACCCTTTGCAAAGCTGCAAACATGCTTAAAGAGAAAGGTGCCCTAAGCGTAAGAGCCGTTGCAACCCACCCTGTATTGAGCGGTGCCGCATACGAGAACATTTCAAAATCTGAGCTTTGCGAGCTTGTAGTTACAGATACCATTCCTCTAAGGGCAAAAGAGGGACAGGATATCTCAAAGATTAAGGTTATTTCTGTTTCTGAATTGTTTGCAGACATCATCAATAAAGTATATACAGATACATCTATCAGCGGTTCATTTGTATTTTAATTAAAGCATTACATTATGTTGTCGCCAAAATTACAGATAGAAGATGTTCACGCCACCCTTGTTGAGGGGTTGCGCAATTTCATCCACTCCATTGGGACATCAAGGGTTTGCCTTGGATTGTCGGGAGGAATAGATTCTGCAGTTGTTGCTGCCCTTGCCGTTGAGGCTTTGGGTAAGGAGAATGTGCATGGTTTCCTTATGCCAAGCGAGTTCTCTACTGTACACTCTGTACAGGATGCTGTTGACCTTGCAGAGAATCTGGAGATGAGTTATGACATTGTTCCTATTGGAAAGATATGGAACTCTTTCATGAAGGAACTGGCTCCTGTATTTGGCCCTGACAACAAATGGAATGTGGCAGAAGAGAACCTTCAGGCCAGAATTAGGGGTACACTCCTTATGGCCTATTCAAATAAATTTGGTGCCATCTTGCTTAACACTTCAAACAAAAGCGAGCTGAGCACCGGATACGGCACATTATATGGAGATCTTGCAGGTGCCGCCATGGTAATTGCAGATCTCTATAAATGTGAAGTATATGAACTTGCAAATTACATTAACAGGAACGGCGTGGTAATCCCTGTTTCCACCATTACCAAAGCTCCGTCTGCAGAGCTGAGGGAGGGACAGAAAGATACAGACTCATTGCCGGACTATCCTGTACTTGACTCTATCCTTTATGCTCTGCAGGAGGGTGGAAAAACTCCTGAGGAGGTAATTGCAGGTGGTGCAGACAAGGATGTTGTTGAGAAAATTGTAAGATTAAAGAGAGGCGCTTCATTCAAGGCTGCCCAGATTCCGCCTATTTTCAATATAAGCGAGAAACCGCTGGGGCTTAAAGAGAAGTGGCTGCTATAATACAGTATATGAAACTTTTCTTATTTGCAGTTTTTATTGTGGGCTTATGTGTTATAGGCCTGTGCTTTAACATCATCTTCAGAAAAGACGGCAAGTTCCCCGAGACCGAGATTGAGCATAACAGGGAGATGCGCAAAAGGGGACTGCAGTGCGCCAAAGTTGAAGAGAGGAAACTTTGGAACAAAAAAGAGAGAAATAATAGTGGAGAGTGCAACTCAGACTGCGGAAGCTGCGGAATGGGGTGCTAAAAAAATGGAGTAAATATGGGAATTGTAGCAATTGTAGGAAGACCAAACGTAGGAAAATCAACCCTTTTCAACAGGCTTGTAGGAATGAGACAGGCCATTGTTGACGAGACAGCAGGTGTAACCCGCGACCGCCACTACGGAAAGAGCGAGTGGTGCGGCAAGGAGTTCTCCGTTGTAGATACAGGAGGATATACCAGCAACTCAGATGATATTTTTGAGGGAGAGATCCGCAAACAGGTATCACTTGCAATAGAGGAGGCAGATGTTATCCTTTTCCTTTGTGAGGTTGCTACAGGAATTACAGACTACGATTCTGAGATTGCTGCAATATTGCGCAGATGCAAAAAACCTGTCATTCTTGCCGTAAACAAGGTTGACACAGGAGACAAGATGTACGGTGCATACGAGTTCAACGCCCTTGGCCTTGGAGAGCCTTACTGCATTGCTGCTGCAAGCGGTGGTGGTACAGGCGACCTGTTGGACAAGATTTGCGAGCTTCTTCCCGACAACAACGATGTTGTAATTGACCACGAGGACGAGACCATTCCAAGGATTACCATTGTAGGCAAACCTAATGTGGGAAAATCATCAATGACAAATGCCCTTTTGGGTGAAGACAGGAACATTGTAACCAACATTGCCGGCACAACCAGAGACTCAATCTCTACAAGATACAACAAGTTTGGGTATGACTTCATGCTTGTGGATACCGCAGGTCTCAGAAAGAAAAACAAGGTTAAGGAAGATCTTGAGTTCTACTCTGTAATGCGTGCTGTCCGTTCAATTGAGAACTCTGATGTATGTATCCTTATGATTGACGCCCAGGCTGGTGTTGAGGCTCAGGATATGGCCATCTATAACCTTATACAGAAAAACAAGAAAGGTGTTGTGATTGTAGTGAACAAATGGGATGCAATTGAAAAGGACACCAATACCATGAAGAAGTTCAAGGAGGATATACTTAACCGTATTGCTCCGTTTACAGATGTTCCAATCATCTTTACATCTGTAATAAACAAACAGAGAATTTTTGATGTGCTTAAGGCTGCAACTGAGGTTTATGAGAACTACTCCCGTAAAATTCCTACATCCCAGCTTAATGAGGCCATGCTGCCTGAGATTGAGAACTATCCTCCACCAGCATGGAAAGGAAAGTATATCAAGATCAAGTACATTACACAGCTTCCTAGCCCAAGCCCTTCTTTTGCGTTCTTCTGTAACTTGCCACAGTATATCAGGGACCCTTACAAACGTTACCTGGAGAACAGGCTTAGAGAGCACTTCAACTTCAATGGAGTTCCAATCCAGATTTTCCTAAGGCAGAAATAAAAAAAAAACACCGCAATCACAGCGGTGCTTTTTGCTTTCAGAAACTGTCGGGAAGAAGTTATTCCCTCTCTATCCTCAGCTGCTGTATCTGGTTCCCTTTCTCCTGGGTCATTACAAACAGCGTTACCCTGAACACCTCTCCTCCGGCACTGAGGTTGCCTATAGCGTATGTGAGGGGCGCCTTGCCGCTCTTGTGCACAATGGAGAATGATTTTGGGGTGTATTTTACAAAGAAATCCTTCATTATCTGTGTTGCCTGCACTTTGCTGCACGCACTTACAGAGCCAAGAATATCAAGTTCAAGATTATTTGAGAACCATGCAGACAATTTGTCCGAGTCTCCCATCTGTATATATTTGCCTATAGGGACAAACACATCCGCCGTTTTCTGGGCGTAGGAGATGCCTGAAGACAAGATGATTGCAACAATGGCCAGTATCAGTTTTTTCATATTCCCAAAGAATGTTTAGATTTGCAAATAACGGCATTAAACTTGCAAAAAACAAGCCATATAGCTACTTTTGTTAGTATGAAGATTACTTTATTGTTGGTTGGCAAGACTGCATTCCCATATATAAATGAGGGAATTGCGCTTTATGAAAAGCGCCTGGGCCATTATGTGAACTACAACAGGATTGAGATTCCCGAGCTTAAAGGGGTTCAGGCAATGAGCCAGGAGCAGATTAAGGAGAAAGAGGGGGAACTTATCCTCAAGAACATAAAGAATACAGATGATCTCATACTGCTTGACGAGAGGGGCAACACCTTTACATCCATTGAGTGGGCAAAACATCTGGAGAAAAAGATAATCTTTGAGGGGAAGGACATTGTTTTTGTAATTGGCGGTGCCTACGGCTTCTCGCAGAAGGTGTACCAGAGGGCCAACAGCAAGATTTCACTTTCCAAAATGACTTTCTCACACCAGATAATAAGGGTCATCTTTCTGGAACAGCTCTACAGGGCCTTTACAATAATGAAAGGTGAACCGTATCACCATGAGTAGGGTACCCTTCATAAAGAAATTGTCTATGCACTTGAGGACTTCGGTGCTGCTGGGAATTGCAGTGCTGCTGTTCCTTGTCTCATATTTTGCTGTTCCGTCGGGAGCAGGACTGGAAGTGGAAGTGGCCAGAATGGAGAAAAAGATCCATGGAAGGCAGCAGATCCTGCAGGAGTATGTTGATAAGGCTCTCCAGACTCCCGTGGATGAATGGATAAGGTTTGAGGATTTTCCTGGCGACATGGTAATATACAGATACCATGCGGATACCCTCCAGTCATGGGCAAACCAGTTCCCCGTATCAAATGATGAAGTTGATGTCCTTACCTTGTGGTACAGGATGAATCACCTCAACGGCAGGAGCCTCTATACCACCCCGTTGGCATACCTTGGCGAACAGGAACAGTATGTGAACCTTGGCTCTGCCTGGTATATTGTAAAGATTTACAAGCAGGATAATGTAAAAATTATATCTGGCTTGCTTGTAAAGACAGAATACCTCTCAAACAACACCATTCTTGCCAGCAAGATAAACCCTAATCTGGGGATACGCAGAAGGGTGGCAATTACCCCTGTAACCTTTGATGAGGGTATGGTTGTAAAGGGAATTGACGGCGGTGTACTGTTTTCCGTTGGAGATGATGTCACTACCGTTACCGGCGGCATGGAGATACCTCTCAAGTGGCTGGCAATCCTCTTCTTGTGCGCAACCCTGTACTCATATTTCTACAACAGAAAAAATTTCAGGGCATATGCAGTATATTTTGCAGGCCTCTCGGTTGCACGCTATCTGTGCTATGGACTGGCGGCAACATTAAGATATGATTCAGAGATCTTCTCCCCTAACCTGTATGCAGATATGGGACTGTTCTCTTCATTTGGAAACTTCCTTTTGAACAACCTGTATGTATTCCTGCTGGTGCTTGGATTGTACATGCTCCGCAAAAGGTTCATTTTCCAGTACAAAAAGAGCAGCATATGGGGCAGAAGGGGTATCATACTGCTGTTGGCAGCCATTCCGATTTGCCTGTGTGTATATATACACAATGTGATAAAATCCATCATAAACAACTCAAACATTGTTCTTGAGCTGTACAGGCTTGAGGAGCTTAACATATACTCAACAATGGCATACGCCTCGTACGCCCTGCTGTTTGTGGCACTGTTGTTTTCGCTCCAGCTCCTTCTGCCAATGCTTCCGTTCCTGAAGACACACACCCTTCTTAAGACAAGGCACATCATTATATACATATCTGCAATCTCATTATACACTCTTGTAACG
>JAZTYE010000043.1:0-16516 GCA_045636765.1 Candidatus Egerieisoma sp. | reverse complement strand
AAAGAGCAGGGCAGTCCCAATTTTTCCTGAAACTCTCTTCCAGAATTTTGTTTAACGATCTGTCCATAATATCTATTAGGTTTTAGTTTATATATCTTATTTATAATTCTGCAGCTGGCACAAATGCGAATACATTCCACCAGCATCAATCAATTTATCATGTGTTCCTCTCTCAATAATCTCACCCTCCTTAAGTACAACAATCTCATCAGCATTCCTGATTGTAGAAAGTCTGTGGGCAATTACAATTGAGGTTCTGTTCTTCATAAGGTTTGTAAGGGCATCCTGAACCAAGCGCTCGCTCTCTGTATCCAATGCAGAAGTAGCCTCATCAAGAATAAGGACCGGAGGATTCTTAAGCACAGCACGGGCAATTGAAAGTCTCTGTCTCTGACCTCCCGAAAGCTTTGCACCCCTGTCGCCTATATTTGTATCATACCCGCTCTCCATCTGCATGATGAAATCATGTGCATTGGCAATCCTGGCAGCCCTCTCAACATCTTCCCTTGTAACATTCTCCATACCAAAGGCAATATTGTTGTACACTGTATCATTGAACAGTATGGCCTCCTGGGTAACAATACCCATAACAGAGATAAGGCTCTCCATTGTATAATCCTTTATGTTCTTGCCATCAATTAGGATCTCGCCATCCATAATGTCATAGAATCTTGGCAACAAATCAGCCATAGTGGATTTTCCTCCTCCCGACGGACCTACAATTGCCACCATCTTACCCTTCTTTATATGAAGGTTGATGTTTTTAAGGACAGGCTCCTGATCATAGGCAAAATTCACATTACGGAACTCTATACCCTCATTGAACCCTACAAGCTCCACAGCATCGTCCTTCTCCTTAATAGGATTCTCCACATCCAGAATGGCAAAAAGTCTCCTTCCGGACACCATACCCCTCTGCATATTGGCATAAGCTTTTGTCATAGCCTTTGCAGGCTCCAGAACACGCCAATAGAAACCGATATATACCACAAACGCAGGCATATCCATACCCAACTCTCCCCTCAACTGCAGCCATCCTCCATAAAACAGGACTGAAGCTGCCACAGTTATGCCCAAAAACTCTGACAATGGAGATGCCATCTCCTGCCTGTTGAACATATTTCTGCTGCTCCTTTTATGTCTTGAATTGGTATCTTCAAAACTGTCAACTACATATTTCTGGGCATTGAATGCCTTGATTATCCTCACTCCGGAAATCGCCTCCTCAAAATGGCTTACAATTCTTCCCATAAGCGACTGGGTATCTGCCGCCTTGCGTTTCAGTGACCTTGTTATCTTTCCAATTACCAGTGCAGAGAATGGCAGGGTAAGAAGTGTAACGGTTGTAAGTTTTGGAGACATATAGAAAAGTCCCGCCAAAAAGCCAAGAACCAACAGCGGTTCCCTGAACAGTACATGGAAACTGTCAGCAACACCATTCTGCACCTCCGTAACATCATTGGAAATGGATGAAAGTATATCACCCTTCTTCTGGTTATGGAAATATCCTACATGCAAAGAGGAGATTTTCTTGAACAAATCCCTTCTTATGTTCTGCATGATATATGTACGCATGTTCACCAGAATTCTCTGGGACAAATATCTTGTAATATTTGACAACAAAGAAGCTGTTATAAAGAACCCGCACACAAAAATCAATCCTCTGAGCATACCCCTTGTTGTCATTATCCTGGTAAGATAATACGAGAATATCTGCTCAAAATATGCCGGATCCAATGCAAAAACCGGTTTGGCTATCTGCACATCCATGCTCTCAGGCTGGAACAGGACTGTAAGCAGCGGGTCAATCAGCGCGTAATTGACCACTCCAAAAATTACAGATAGAATGGACAGAACCAAATATCCGGGCCAAAACCTCCTGTATGGTTTTGCATATGCCAATAATCTTTTAAAATCGTTCATTACTACTCTTCAAAATCTACATACTCCCCTATCTCCTTGTCAATTACCTTCTCCTTCTGCGGAATATCTGATATTATTACTTTACCCTCCTCTTTCTTCTTCTGCTGCGGATCCTGCTGTTGCTGCTGGCCACCAAATCCTGTGCTCCAGAATCCTCCAAAACCGTTTGAGCCAAAGGCTCCGCCATTAAAGCCACCCTTCTCTATCTTTCTTTTGATGAACCAGGCCAACAAGATTGGGAACAACCTTTTCATTATCCACATGAAAAGGCAGAAGAACAGCAAAAATGTTATAAATCCTTCCATCAACTACAATCTTTTTAATTTACCGGTAGCAAGAGTCCATAAATACTCCTTGCCATCCGTACATTTTATCTTGAATAAACCATCTGAAGCAAAAACGACCTCAGATTCCCTGTCTATCTTTTTCTTTCTCTCTTTCTCTGCAAACTCCAACCTCTCACCCTCTCTGGTAAATACCAGCAACTGTGAAGGAGCCTTCAATATCCAATATTGGTTGCCACCTATCTTTACAAGTTCCGGAAGTTCCTTTACAAACTCAGGTGAAACGAGATCCTTGAACCCTTCCATCCTCTTGCCGGAAATATCGTACCAGGAAACGGTATTGTCACTGTTGAGAACAACAAAAGAGTATTTATGACCATTTGCCCCCTCAAGGAGAGATGGTCCCAACACCACACCCTTCTGCAATTTTGCCGGATAGCCATAAACAAACCTGCCCATTCTGTCCAGCAGATACACTTTATTGCCCGATACAAACAACATCTGCAACCTTCCGTTATTGTAAAGGTCAACCTGTTCCACATAACCGCAGATAGGAGTATCAAAAGGTATTGCCCAAACACCCTTCTTGTTGGCATCCATATATCTGAGACGCATATTTGGCAGCTGCTCCAGATAAGCATCACTCTTCTTGGCAACATCCTTGACCATATACGGTCCCTCAGGGAGACTGATTGTACTGTCTATTGCAAAATTCATCTCCACATCCGACTCCTTCACCTTTGGCTGCGGCAACTTTTCAAGCATTGTGGAGTAATACTCAATATCCATCGCTGTCTGTCCTTCCTTCTGCTGTATATCTGCAACAACATATCCGAAATTCTTCTGCTGCAACTGTCTTGCAAGCGCAGCTGCCGGATATGGTTTGAGTACCTTCAGTACAGAATCTCCACCCTCCTTTATGTTTGCCAGAATCTTTACGGATGCCTCCTTGCCAAGGAAATCCTTTACAGGTGTCTGTGAAAGATAATCCTCCAGGTTGAAATATATTGCACTGCCGTTTGCAAAATCATCAAGAATCTTCTTTGGTCCCAAAACTGTCCAAGGACCAAGTTTAAGCATATACTCCTCTGAACAATGTGAAAAAAGCTCTCCAAATACAGATGCAATGTACCCTTTGTATCTGAACGGACGGGGCTCCTCCACCTTGTCCCTGTCAACCACGGCAGAAATGACATTGTTTATTCCAAAACTCTGTTTGCCCCTTACAAGAGTCAGCCACTCACACTTTTCTCCAAATTTGCAGTATGCACTTACCAGCTCCTCTATCTCCAAAGAATCCACCCAAGCCCTTGGTTCAACACCATTGTCTCCCTTGGCAACCTTCTGCATATATGCAAACGAACCAACTTTCTTCTGCATCTCAAGATACAGCCTGTGCCCCTTTAGGTAATCATGCATGCTTGATACAGGAAGAGACACTGCAAAAACGACAGAAGAAGGCAAAACTTTTCCCATAGCTGTCTTTCTGCCGTTAAGGTCTCCAAACAAGTTAGAGAAGCGTGATTCATCCTCACCGTTATGCATCTCTCCACTCAAAACAAGTTTTCCGGGCCCGACTGTCACAGGGAAACAGCTCCATGAGGCAAATTTCATTACAAAATCTGAATATCCCAGAAAATCCCGGGCAACCGCACCTGAAAACAGTTTGCCTATCTGGTTATGGTTTATATACACTGCAGATGACGCTCCGTTTTCACCAAGGATGTGTTCAAATTCAGAATTGTCAAGAATGGAAGTGTTGTTCTCCAGATGCCTTATCGAGCTCTCAAGCACATATGAAGATGTACTTGCAAGAAGAAGATCCATATGCAGAGCTGCATAAAGTCCGTCGGGAAGAGTATATATTACAACATCATTATATCTGCGCTTGGGATTGCCTGCGCCCTGAAGGATGCTCCTTACACCATCCGTATCCGCCCCCTTGAGGCATGCCACCTGTAAAAATGAGACACTGTTCTTTGCTGAATAATGCAATGACTGCAACATTGGCACATTTGAGATTCCGCTGTAACCCAAAAGCTGATGCTGGAATCTGACAAGTGCGTTGTCCTTGTCAAGAATGCCGCAGGCAAACGATGAGGTATCCTGCAATAGAGGGGCATACTCCCCAAGATGTTTGAAATCAATTATCACTACAGCATCACTCGGCACTCCGTTATACACAGACACCTCCTCTGAGGACACTGTAAAACTCCCCCTGCCCCCCTTGTCCGAGAGGTTAAGGAACAAAACTACAATTGCCGCCGTAAGCAAAACGACAGCTATTGTACCCCACAACACTACCCTTTTATAATTGCCCATTAGATATCCTAAATTACTAACTTGCAAATATACTCAAAAAGAGCCGGTTTCCAAATTTTGGGTATAACCCAAACTGGAAACCGGCCCATATCCTCAGAAGGAGTCAGCTACACTCTAGAACGGAAGGTCCCCTCCGTCATCCTCTGCCTCATTAGCCTGTACACTCATAAAAGGATCAATTGCAGGCTGCATCTGCGCAGCCTCCATTCCCTCTCTCTGTATTCTCCAGGCTCTTACATCCGTATACCATCTGCCATTGAACTCCCTTGACTCAATGTTCACAGAAACAAGCAGCTGCTCTCCTGCATTGTACGAAGCAAGCTCATTCACCTTGTCCTGACCCCAGACATTCATGCAGATCTTTCTTGGATACTGCTCAATGGTCTCGACAATAAAATCCTGTTTGCTCCATGCGCCTCTTGCACTTGTTCCACTCTGAACTGCAAGTTTGTCCAACAGTTTGCATTTAATATCTATAGCCATCTCTATTTCTCCTGTGCTTTCTTCACTTTAATCAACTCCACCTCAAAAACCAATGTAGAATAAGCAGGCAACTGCTCGCTCATCTGTCTAGGGCCATAACCCAAAGAATAAGGTACCCATAGAGTCAATTTTCCACCCTCGCCTACAAGCTGCATACCCTCTGTCCAGCCTTTGATAACTCTATCAAGAGGGAAAGAAGCTGTCTCACCTCTGTCATATGACGAGTCAAATACTGTACCGTCAAGCAATGTACCCTTGTAATGAACCTCAACTGTATCTTTCTCAGTAGCTCTAACCTCATTGCCAGGATTCTCTATTTTATACTGAAGACCTGACTCAGTCTGCTGCACACCTTCATTCTTGGCATTGGCATTCATAAACTCCTTCTCCTGATTCTCTTTCTTTCTCTGGGTAGCCATCTGAACCTTGATCATATAAGAGTTGATTATCACGCCAGCCTCCTCAGGTGTGATTTTTGGCTCCACTCCGTTCTGGATATCCTCAATACCATCCATAACCTTGTTATAGTTAAGACCCTCAAAACCTGCACCTTTGATCATCTGACCCAAAGAAACGCCAACTGCATAGCTTACAGAATCAACCTGACTCTTAGTAATACCCTCAATCTGAGGCTGTGAATTGCCTCCGCAAGAAGCAAACACCACTGCTGCCAAAACAACTGCAGCAAAATAATTCAATACTTTCATTTTAGATTAGTTTTATGTTATTAATTATCTTTCTTTCCAGGTGATGTGATGTATACAGCCGCACAACCAAGTACTGCTGCCACCAAAGAGGTACCCAAAATTGCCACCTTACCAATATTGATCAGCTCCTGACTCTCAAAAGCCAGGCCATCAATAAAGATTGACATTGTAAATCCGATACCTGCAAGTATACCCAGCGCAAAAACCTGTTTCCATTTGACACCGGCAGGAAGTTCAGCAATTCCGCTCTTTACGGCAATGAAGCTCAACAGGGTAATTCCAACAGGCTTGCCCACAAGCAGACCAAAGAAAATGCCAACCGCAACTGTCGGTACAGGTGTTGCAAATATATCTCCCGACAGTTCCACTCCTGCATTTGCCAATGCAAAAACCGGCATAATGAAGAATGTCACCCAAGAGTGCAAAGCCGTCTCAAACTTAAGCATCAGCGGATTGATATCATCCACATTCTTGGCAATCTGATGAATGATGTGATGCTGCTCGGCATTTGCAAGGACCTCCACCTCGCTGTTTCCGGCTGCCTTGAACTTCTCAATCCAATACTTCATGTTCACAGTAAATCTCACCTCATTGATCACAGTCTTGGATGGAATGGTAAGTGCAAGTATGACACCAGCTATTGTTGCATGTATTCCCGACATATATACAAAATACCACAACAATATGCCAGGAACCACATACATCAGCACATTTGTCACCTTAAACTTGTTAAGTGTCATAAGGAATGCCACTACAATACCGGCATAAATGAGCATGTCAAAATGCAATGCATGTGAAGGGTAGAAAATTGCAAGGACTATGATGGCTCCCAAATCATCCACAATTGCAAGAGCTGTAAGGAACACTTTCAGTCCCAATGGTGCCCTCTTGCCCAATAGTGAAAGGACTCCAAGTGCAAAGGCAATGTCAGTTGCCATTGGAATACCCCAGCCTGAAATGCTGTCAGGATTGGAATAATTGAACAGGGCATAAAAGATTGCAGGGACAATCATTCCTCCTACCGCTGCAAAGATTGGCAATGCCGCATGCTTGAGGGAAGAAAGTTCACCTACAAGCATCTCCCTCTTGATCTCAAGTCCTACAACAAAGAAAAACATCGCCATAAGGGCGTCATTTATCCAATGTTCCAAAGACATGCTAAGAGAAAAACTGCCAATAGTAATTCCCATATTGGTTTTCCACAGCTCATGTAACGGTGCCAATTGTGGTACGTTCGCCGCCAACAGGGCAATTACTGCACAGATCATAAGCAGGATTCCTCCCACGGACTGGTTGTGGAGGAAAGACTGTATAAATCTCTTTACTCTAATCATATATTTTTATTTGTTAAACAATTACCCCTCTGAAATGATCAATATAGATTGGCCCAGGACATCAACAATGGCCTCTTTATTTATCACACTTGTGGCTATTCCCTCTAAATCCGTTTGCACATCCACCATAAAAAAAATTTTGCGGTAAATAAACTAATAGGTAACTTAGAGCCACAAAGGTAAGAAAAAAGAGAATCACCCCTATTATTTTTTATAATTGTATGCAGGTTACATCGGAAATCTTACACGGAAAACTTAAAGAGTTTTTCGGTTTTGATTCGTTCAAAGGAGACCAGGAGGCCATCATAAGACATCTTATTGAGGGCAACAACACTTTTGTCCTTATGCCTACCGGTGGCGGCAAATCTTTATGCTACCAGTTGCCGGCTCTTGTCATGCCGGGCACTGCAATTGTAATTTCGCCACTTATCGCGCTGATGAAGAATCAAGTTGATGCAATCCGTGGCTTTGTGGCAAATAAAGACGGCATTGCCCACTTCCTTAACTCATCACTCAACAAGACACAGTTGCAGGAGGTGAAGGATGACCTGCTTAGCGGAGCAACAAAACTGTTATATGTCGCTCCTGAATCCCTTACCAAAGAGGAGAACATCCAGCTGCTAAGACAGTGCAAAATTTCGTTCTACGCAGTTGACGAGGCACACTGCATATCAGAATGGGGACACGATTTCAGACCTGAGTACAGAAAAATACAACCTATCGTAAATGAAATAGGGCAGGCTCCTATCATTGCACTTACAGCCACTGCCACCCCTAAGGTGCAGTCAGACATACAGAAAAACCTCGGCATGTCTGATGCCAAAGTGTTCAAGTCCTCATTCAACAGGGCGAACCTGTACTATGAAATGAGGCCAAAAGTGAACACAGAGAAGGAGATCATAAAATTCATAAAGAACAACCCGGGCAAATCAGGCATCATCTACTGCTTGAGCCGCAAAAAGGTTGAGGAACTTGCAGAGCTGCTCAATGTGAACGGAATAAAGGCCCGCCCTTACCATGCCGGTCTTGATGCAGCCACCAGATCAAACAACCAGGATCTGTTCCTTATGGAGGAGATAGATGTCATTGTTGCCACAATTGCTTTTGGTATGGGCATTGACAAACCGGATGTCCGTTTTGTAATCCACTACAACATACCCAAGAGCCTTGAAGGATATTATCAGGAGACCGGAAGGGCCGGACGAGACGGAGGCGAGGGGCAATGTATCACATTCTACAGCTACAAGGACATACAGAAACTTGAAAAGTTCATGCAGAGCAAGCCTGTTGCAGAACAGGAGATTGGCAAACAGCTGATCAACGACACAATTGCATACGCTGAATCCAACCAGTGCCGAAGAAAGACATTGCTCAACTATTTTGGAGAGCAGTACACCCAGGACAACTGCGGCAACTGCGACAACTGTCTGTACCCTAAAAAACAGTTTGAGGGACAGGAATTTCTTGCAACTGTTCTGGAACTGGTTTCAGGAATCAAGGAGAACTTCAAGGCAGACCACCTTGCAAACATCCTTGGAGGTGTAAACAACTCTATTATAAAATCATACCACCACAACAACCTGGAGTGGTTCGGAATTATCCCCGGCAAGGACAGCCGTTTCTGGCTTGCAGTAATAAGACAGGCCATTGTCATGCAATATCTGTACAAGGACATTGAGAAGTACGGTCTTGTTTCAGTAACCGAAAAAGGAGTGGAATTCCTCAAGAACCCTCACTCGGTAATGATTACAGAAGACCGTGAGTTCGTAAACACTGATGACGATGACGACGTTGCAACCATAGGAACCACCAAGCATCAGGGCGGTGGCGGAGATGCTGCACTGCTGGCCATGCTTAAGGATGTAAGACACTCATTGTCAAAGAAACTCAAGCTTCCTGCATTTGTAATTTTCGGTGACCCTTCACTTGAGGACATGTCAATAATGTACCCTATATCCATAGAGGAGCTCAAGAATTGTCAGGGTGTAGGAGAGGGCAAGGCAAGGAAGTTCGGCAAGGAGTTCATAAGCCTTATTGCAAAATATGTGGAGGAGAATGAGATTGACCGCCCTACAGACTTTGTTGTCAAAAGTGTGGCCAACAAATCTCTCAACAAAGTGTACATCATACAGAGCGTTGACAAGAAGATTCCGCTTGATGAAATTGCAGAGGCAAAACATATGGAACTTGAGCAAGTTTATGATGAGCTTGAGGCTATTGTGGGTGCAGGCACAAAAATCAACATAGACTACTACATCAGAATGATCATAGATGAAGACAAGGTTGATGATATCTATGAATACTTTAAGGAAGAGGCCACTTCAGACTCTGTGAATGAGGCCATGAAAGCCCTTGGTCCTGATTATACAGAAGAGGAGGTAAGGCTTATAAGAATCAAATTCCTTTCGGAACTTGGAAACTAGACCGGCTTCCCGACAGCAATAAAAAGAGGTTGTCACATCATTGTGGCAACCTCTGCTATTTGTTGTACCATTCTATCTCCTTGTCACGACCCCAGTAGGTAAGCTGTTTCTTGGCATAATGACGGGAATTCCTCTTTATCAGTTCCACTGCAGTCTCCAAAGAGTGCCTGCCATCCATGTAATCGAAGATCTCCCTGTATCCCACAGTCTTGAGCGCAGGAAGATCCTTGTACTGAACCAAAGATTCAACCTCCTTAAGAAGCCCCTGCTCCATCATTATGTCCACCCTTCTGTTTATGCGGTCATAGAGCTCCTCCCTGTTGCGGTTTATGCCTATTTTCCTTATTGCAAACGGACGTGCTTTTTTTGGAGCACTCTTCCAGTCCGAGAATTTACGTCCTGTCTGCAAAGTCACTTCCAAAGCCCTTACAACCCTCTGGGGATTTGCTATGTCAATTGTATCATACGAGGCCCTGTCCAATACTCTCAGTTCATTCCTCAAGCTCTCAATACCCTCATCTGCAAGCCGCTGCATAAGAGAATCCCTGAGCTTGAGGTCTGCAGGCGGAAAATCATCCAATCCGTTGCATAGGGCATCTATATACATGCCGCTCCCTCCAACCATAACCAGTCTGTCGTGTTCCTTGAACAGTTCCTCCAGCAAAGCCATTGCCTCCAGTTCATAAAGGCCGGCCGTATAATACTGGGTTACGCTGTGGGTATGTATAAAATAATGCCGCACCTCCCTCAGCTGCCCAGCTGAAGGGGATGCGGTACCTATATTCATCTCCTTATAGATTTGTCGGGAATCACAATTTATAATGGGGGAAGCATATTCCTTGGCCAACTCTATGGAATAATCTGTCTTTCCTACCCCAGTGGGGCCAAGAATTATTGTAAGCTCCTTGCCCATATCTGCTACTCCTCTCCTTCCGGAAGCTCATCATCCATAAACATAGAATCCTCGGCAGAATCTTCAATTGGCTCTGCGTACTGGTCCATGTCATCATAACCGTTTGCAAACTGCTCAGGATTGCGACCTTTCTCGGCCACACATCTTGGATAAGAAGCTCTCCTGGACTCCTCTGCCTCCCCTATCAATGTAAGCTTTATAACCCTCTCCTTACGCAAATCAAAGACATACAGAAGTGACTCCTCCCCCTTGGCTATGGTTTTCTCTACGGTAACCATATCCATGGAACCGTCCCCAAAATCAAAGAGACCGTACTCGCTCCTGGTCTTGTCCGCTGCATCCAGGCCTCTGAATGCCACCATCTGGTCCGGCGCAAAATCCAAGTCATTCACCAGAAAATCATGCAGTTTGTATAAGGTTGTCTCCCCTTTTATCTCGTACTCCCTCATGAACACCTTACTGCCCGGTATTGAGGCTTTGTATCTATAAACCATCCTGTGTCAAAAATTAAAATGTCCAATTCAAAGGTACAACATTTTTTAGCATATGGCATTTCTCCAAAATCTTTCATTAATACATTTTTTTTCGTACCTTTACACTTTAGTATGGATACTAAGAAAACACCGGTCTCAGATTGTTTCAAAAGCATTTCCCAGCTTTCAACAGGCCTTTTCAAGGACAATGGAAGCAAGTTCCTGGCTTTTGCATATCCCGTAACTACAGAGGAGGAAATAAAAGCCATAATACAGGATCTGAAGAAGGAATACTATGATGCACGCCACCACTGTTATGCCTACCGTCTCGGCCACACAGGAGCCACCTGGCGCATGAATGATGACGGTGAACCATCGTCCACTGCCGGAAGGCCCATCTACGGACAGATCCTTTCTTCAGAACTCAGTGACATTCTGGTAGTTGTAGTACGCTATTTTGGCGGCATAAAGCTTGGAGTACCAGGCCTTATAAGGGCATACAAGACCTCTACGGCAGATGCCATTGCCAATGCTACAATCATAGAGAAAATTGCAACGGAGCCATACAGGATAATCTTTGACTACCTGCAGATGAATGCGGTAATGAAAAGATTGAAGGACCTTAACCTCACCCCCACCAACCAGCAGTTTGACCTTAACTGCTCATTGAGGGTTGATGTCAGGCTTGCTCTCATTGAAACCTTTCTGGAAAGCTTTGACAAACTGGAGGGTTGCCGTCTGGAAAAGATTGAGCCTGTACCAGGAGAGGATAACACCACTGATAACATTTAAATTTTTAAGATATGCCTAAAAGTCTAATTTCCATCCACGATTTTACAAAGGAAGAGATGCTGCATGTATTGGATGTAGCACAGGAATTTGAGAAGAACAAGGTTCAGCCTATCCTTAGGGACAAAGTAATTGCAACCCTGTTCTTTGAGCCTTCTACCAGAACCCGCCTCAGCTTTGAGACAGCCGCCAACAGACTTGGCGCCAGGGTTATAGGATTCTCTGACGCAGGCAACACCAGCGTAAGCAAGGGTGAAACCCTTAAAGACACCATAAAGATGGTTTCAAACTATGTAGACCTTATTGTAATGAGGCATCCGCTTGAGGGAGCGGCAAGATACGCTTCGGAGGTTGCATCTGTTCCAGTAATCAACGCAGGTGACGGCGCAAACCAGCACCCTTCCCAGACAATGCTGGACCTTTTCACAATCAAGCAGACCCAGGGCAGACTGAATGACCTTAAAATAAACATGGTGGGAGACCTTAAATACGGCCGCACAGTACACTCACTGTTGCAGGCAATGTCCCACTTTAACCCCAATTTTACCTTTACAGCTCCCGACGAGCTCAAGATGCCACAGGAGTACAAGGATTTCCTTGATGCAAAAGGAATCCCATACACAGAGACAAGAGACCTTGAGGGAAGCCTTAACGGCTGCGACATCCTCTATATGACCCGCGTACAGCAGGAGCGCTTTACAGACCCTATGGAGTATGAGAAAGTAAAGAACACCTATAATCTTACCGCATCAATGCTTGGAGGAGCCAAAGAGAACATGAAGATCCTTCACCCGCTTCCAAGAATCACTGAGATTGCACAGGATGTGGATGACACCAAGCATGCATACTACTTCAAACAGGCAGAGAACGGAGTTTATGCCAGAATGGCTATCATTTCCTACTTGTTGGGCTACAAATAATTTATCGGGATTAAAAAAGTTTGAATTATGGAAAAAGGTGGAAAAGAATTGAAAGTCAGCGCCATTAAGAATGGAACTGTTTTAGACCATATACCTGCCGGACAGTTGTTCAGGGTAATAAGCATCCTTGGACTGAAAGATTGCCAGAACCAGGTGACATTTGGAATGAACCTCGACAGCAAGCTGCTTGGCAAAAAGTCAATCATCAAAGTTTCTGACAGATTCTTTGAGGAGACGGAGATCAACAAAGTTGCACTTGTTGCCCCTGAGGCAAAAATCAACATCATAAAGGATTTTGAGGTAATAGAGAAAAAAGTTCTGCGCGTTCCCGACGAAATTGTGGGTATTGTCAAATGCGCAAACCCAAAATGCATCACAAACCACGAGCCTATCACAACCAGATTCTCCACAAATTATGAAGACGGCACATTAAAACTGCACTGCCGTTACTGCGAAAAAAATACAGGCTCTGACAATTTAAAGATTATAAGTGATAATTAGCATTTATATTACTGATTGTTATCAAATTTTTATATCTTTGGCAGAATATTAAACCATTAAATTAATTTATTAAAATATATATCACAATGAAAGCATATAACTTTAACGCAGGCCCATGCGTACTTCCAAAACAGGCCATTGAGTCTGCTATTGACGCTATCAGTGACTTTGACAATACCGGTATCGGTATCCTTGAGATTTCTCACCGTACTCCAGGTTGGGAGAGAATTATGGCTGAGACAGAGCAGCTATGGAGAGAGCTTTTGAACATCCCTGAAGATTACGCTGTAATGTTCCTTGGCGGTGGTGCTTCAACCCAGTTCTTTGAGGTTCCTGCAAACCTTCTAAAAACTAAAGCTGCATATCTTCAGACAGGTGTTTGGGCTAAAAAAGCTGCTAAAGAGGCTAAATTCTACGGCGAGGTTGAGATCGTGGCGTCTTCAGAGGACAAAACTTACTCATACATTCCAAAAGGATACACTATCCCTACAGATGTAGACTATTTCCATATCACTACCAACAACACTATCTACGGTACAGAGATCCACGAGGACATTGATTCTCCTGTAACTTTGGTTGCTGACATGTCATCAGACATCATGAGCCGTCCGGTAGATGTAACAAAATACGGTATGATCTATGGTGGTGCACAGAAAAACGTAGGCCCTGCAGGTGTTACTTTCGTTATCGTACGTAAAGACCTTCTAGGTAAAGTTGAGCGCCCTATCCAGACAATGGTTGACTACCGCACTCACTACACAGAAGAGGTTAAAAACAGATCTATGTTCAACACTCCTCCTGTATTCCCTATCTTTGTAATGCACGAGACTCTTAAATGGGTTAAAGACATTGGTGGTCTTGAGGCTATGTACAAAATCAACAAGGAGAAAGCAGAGCTTCTTTACAATGAGATTGACAGAAACCCATTGTTCGTTGGTACAGCTGCAAAAGAGGACCGTTCACTAATGAACGTATGTTTTGTAATGGCTCCAGGCAAAGAGGAGTTGCAGGATGAGTTCTTCAAATTTGCTAAAGAGCGTGGTATGGTTGGTATCAAAGGTCACCGTTCAGTTGGTGGTTTCAGAGCTTCTATCTACAACGCTTGTCCAAAAGAGGCAGTTGAGGCATTGGTTGCTTGCATGCAGGAGTTTGAGCAGCTACACAAATAATTAAAGCTTGATATTGGGAGTGGTTGTGTTACGCAATCACCCCCTTTTTTTATATTTTATCAACTATCGGGATAATAAAAAAACAAATATTATGAAAGTTTTGGTAGCAACCGAGAAGCCATTCTCTAAAGTGGCTGTAGACGGTATCAGAAAAATTGTTGAGGCTGCAGGCTATGAGTTTGCAACTCTTGAGAAATACACTTCAAATGACGAGCTTCTTGCTGCTGTTGCAGACGTTGATGCTCTTATCGTACGTTCAGACAAAGTGACCAAAGAGGTTGTTGAGGCTGCAAAGAACCTTAAGATTGTAGTTAGAGCAGGTGCAGGTTTTGACAACTTGGACCTTGCAGCTTGTACAGAGAAAGGCATTGTTGCAATGAACACTCCTGGCCAGAACTCAAACGCAGTAGCTGAGTTGGCACTTTGCTTTATGATTTACATGAGCAGAAACCAGCTTACTGCAGGTACAGGTTCAGAGCTTAAAGGCAAAACTTTGGGTATCCAGGCTTACGGTAACGTAGGCAGACTTGTTGCAAGCCACGCAAGAGGTTTTGGCATGAACATCATGGCATTTGACCCATTTGTTCCAGCTGAGGCTATGGAGGCTGAGGGTGTAATTGTAGCAAAATCTCTTGAGGATTTGTACGAGAACTCTCACTTTGTATCTCTACACATCCCTGCAACCGAGCAGACAAAGAACTCTATCGGATACAACCTTCTTTCAAGAATGCCAAAAGGCGGTTGCCTTGTAAACACAGCTAGAAAAGAGGTTATCAACGAGGAGGAGCTTGTTAAAGTTCTTAGAGAGAGAGAGGATCTTAAATACATTACCGATGTTGCAACTGCAAACCACGCTGCAATTGCTGAGGAGTTTGGCAAACGTGTTTACGGTACTCCTAAGAAAATGGGTGCTGAGACTGCAGAGGCTAACGTAAATGCAGGTCTTGCAGCTGCAAACCAGATTGTAGACTTCTTTACAACCGGCAACAAGAAATTCCAGGTAAACAAATAGAAAACCAATAATCTTATACTACTATGGTAAAAGTTAAACCATTTGCGGCTATCCGTCCGCCTAAAGCCATTGCAGCAGAGGTTGCATCACGCCCTTACGACGTACTTAACTCTGTTGAGGCAAAAGCTGAGGCAGGTGAGAAATCGCTTCTACATATCATCAAACCTGAGATTGACTTTGATCCAATTGCAGATGAGCACGGACAGGCAGCATATGACAAAGCTGTAGAGAACTTCAAGCTATGGCAAGAGAAAGGGTGGTTGGTTCAGGATCCTAAAGAGAACTACTATGTATATGCACAGACAATGGACGGCAGAACCCAGTACGGCCTTGTTGTTTGCGCTAACGTAGAGGATTACATGACAGGCAAGATCAAAAAACATGAGCTTACCCGTAAGGACAAAGAGGAGGACCGTATGATTCATGTAAGGAATCAGAACGCAAACCTTGAGCCTGTATTCTTTGCTTACCCTGACAACGCACAGATCAACGAGATTGTAGAGCGCACTATCAAGACTAAAGAGATTGAGTACGACTATATTGCTCCAGTAGATGGTTTCGGTCACAAATTCTGGGTAATTGACAACGAGGAGGACATTGCTGCAATTACAAACATCTTTGCCGGCATTCCTGCATTCTACGTTGCTGACGGTCACCACAGAACTGCTGCTGCTGCACTTGTTGGTGAGGAGAAGAAACGCAACAACCCTAACCATACAGGTGAGGAGGAGTACAACTACTTTATGGCAGTAGTATTCCCTGAAAGTCACCTTAAGATCATTGACTACAACCGCGTGGTTAAAGACCTTAACGGCATGACAGCTGAGCAGTTCATTGAGAAACTTGGCGAGGACTTTGTTGTTGAGAAAAAAGGTGCTGAGATTTATACTCCTTCAGGACTACACAACTTCTCAATGTACATTGCCGGCGAGTGGTACTCATTGCAGGCTAAAGAGGGCACATATGATGATGCTGACCCAATTGGTGTTCTTGATGTAACAGTTTGCTCAAACTTGATATTTGACAAGCTTTTGGATATCAAAGACCTTAGAACTTCAAAGAGAATTGACTTTGTAGGCGGTATCCGTGGTCTTGGTGAACTTAAGAAACGTGTAGATTCAGGTGAGATGGTTGCTGCATTTGCACTATATCCTGTTTCAATGAAACAGCTTATTGACATTGCAGATACAGGCAATATCATGCCTCCTAAGACTACATGGTTTGAGCCAAAACTACAGAGCGGTCTTGCAATCCACAAACTAG
>JAZTYE010000042.1:0-3482 GCA_045636765.1 Candidatus Egerieisoma sp. | reverse complement strand
AGATTCATCTGCAGTTGCTCCAGAGGTATGGCAGGCTATCAACCCATTCTTTGTAATTACCCTTACCCCAATCATCATGGCTATCTTTGCTTCTCTTGCTGCTAAAGGCAAAGAGATCTCTACTCCAAGAAAGATTGCTATTGGTATGTTCATTGCAGGTTTGGCATTCTTGTTCTTGGCTATCTTCTCTATGATGAAAGGTTATCCTTCAGCAGATGCTTACAAAGCACTTCCAATTGCTGAGCAGATGGCACAGAAAGCTCACTGGTGGGTTCTTATTGTTGTTTACTTCTTCCTAACCGTAGCAGAGTTGTTCATCTCTCCACTAGGTTTGTCATTTGTATCTAAAGTGGCTCCTAAAAACTTGCTAGGTCTTTGCCAGGGTCTATGGCTTACTGCTACCGCTCTTGGTAACCTTCTATTGTGGATTGGACCTCTTATGTACAACGCATGGCCAATCTGGCAGTGCTGGACCGTATTCCTAGTAGTATGTCTAGTTTCTATGGGCGTAATGCTTGGTATGGTTAAATGGTTGGAGAAAGTTACTGCGTAATTTATCCTTAAACTATATTATACAGGAGGGTGACCCAAAAGGTTGCCCTCTTTTCGTTATATATCAGTAAAATAATGCCTATCCCTTTTTATTCTTTGCCGGGATTTTCTTATAGTTATAACAAAAGATTTAAGGGAGGATGTATGAATTTTGGACCAATTTATGTAGGTTACCCATTTTTTGATTAAATTTGTTTTTTATCGTATGAAGATTATGAGAAATATAAGATTGTTTGTTACAGCAGTGCTTGTGGCACTCCAGTTGCCTCTTGCTGCACAGGTATTGGACGGTACTGAGGCTCCTTCCGGGGCAATTGTATATTCGTTGCCAAGTACTACACTTGCATTTAAGGTTACTGCAGAGCATGAGGCTTATCAGGCAGGTCCGTATGCACAGTATGCAAAGAAATACCTTGGTATTGATGTAAAACACCAGAGTGGAGATTTCTATAAGATAAAGTCTATAGAGATGGTTCCTTATGTAGAGGCAGACCCTTTTGTATCTGCGGCAATCAGTCTGCAGAGCAGCAAGGCGGCTCCAGCAAGCTTCATGAGCCTTTGCAGCCAGGGACTTGTTGTCCTTTCTGACGGTTATGCAGGCAAACCTGCCAACTGGAGATTCCCTAGTGCCGTTAATGGCCAGGAGTTCCTTAATGGTACAGCTTCAAATATCCATAACACTTCAACAACCCTTTACAGAACCGTTATGGGAGCTGAGGGATTGGAGAAGATTCCTGTAAAACAGGAGCAGGCAGTTGTAAAGAGTCTTGAGAAAAAGGCTGAGGAGACCGCGCAGATGATTTTTACCCTTAGACAGAAGAGGGTTGATATAATTACCGGTGATACAGATGCAACTTTTAGCGGAGAGGCTATGGCTGCAACTCTTGCAGAGATAAAGAGACTTGAGGAAGAGTATATGAGCATGTTTGTAGGCAAGAGCGTAAGGGATGAGCAGACAGCGGTGTTTGATGTTGTCCCTAATGCCAAAAACCAGAAGCACATGTATATTGCATTCAGGCTTTCAGAGTCACAGGGCCTTCTTCCTGCAAACAATGTTGGCGGAAGACCGTTTGTATTGGAGCTGGTACAGGATGCTGAGCCCATTGCTCCAACATCAGTTTCTGAAGCTGCACTGAATACCAAAGGAAGGGTGGCTTACCGCAAGCCTGTTACTGTAATTGCAAAGGTTATGGACGGACAGAAGGTCCTTTTGCAGACAAGGGTTCCTGTATATCAGCTTGGCAAGATTATGAGCTTCCCGATAGATATGACTTTGAAATAATTTATATAACACTAATAAATACACATTGATATGAACGCTATTGCAAATTTGTCTCCACAGATTGTGTGGAAAAATTTCTACGAGTTGACAAAAATTCCTCGCCCTTCAAAATTTGAGTTGGAGGCTGCGAAATACATTTGTGATTTTGGAAAAAATCTAGGTCTTGAGTCTTTCCAGGATGAGGTTGGTAACGTAATTATCCGCAAACCTGCCACTCCAGGTATGGAGGACAGAATGGGTATTATCCTTCAGGCTCATATTGATATGGTTCCACAGAAGAACAATGATGTTGAGCACGATTTCAAAAAAGACCCTATCATCCCTAGAATCGTAGACAATATGGTTTATGCTACAGGTACTACCCTAGGTGCTGACAACGGTTTGGGTTGTGCAGTTGCCATGGCAGTTCTTGAGCAGAATGATCTTGTACATGGTCCTATTGAGGTTCTTATCACTATTGATGAGGAGACCGGTATGACCGGTGCACGTGCCCTTAAACCGGGTGTCCTTAAAGGCGATATCCTAATCAACCTTGATTCTGAGACTGAGGGTGAGCTTTATGTAGGTTGTGCAGGTGGTTTGGATTGCTCTGCAACTTTCACTTATACTACAGAGGCAGTTCCTGCAGGTTATGTAGGTCAGGCACTTAATGTAAAAGGTCTTGTAGGCGGTCACTCAGGTATGGATATCATTCTTTACCGTGCAAACGCTAACAAAGTGCTTACAAGAGCATTGCTTCCTCTACTTAGAGATTTGGATGCAAGACTTATCAATATTGAGGGCGGTAACATGCGTAATGCTATCCCTAGAGAGGGCGTTGCTTACATTGCTGTTCCAGAGGCTAAATTGGCAGAGGCTAAAGCTCTTGTTGCTAAAGTGGAGGCTGAGGTTAAAGTTGAGTACGCTGCTACAGATAAAGATGCAAAAGTATTCTTGGAGGATGCTCCAATTGCAGGTGAGGCTATCTGCCAGCAGGTTGCCCTTAACCTTTGCAAAGCTTTGTACGCTTGCCCAAGCGGCGTAGAGAGAATGAGTGATGCAATGCCAGGTCTTGTTGAGACTTCAAACAACATGGCTATTGTTAAATCTGAGAATGGTACAATCAGCGTTCACTCTCTAATGAGAAGTTCTGTTGATACAGCTAAAGATGACCTTGCTGAGAAAATGCGTGCAGTATTTGAGCTTGCAGGTGCAGAGGTTTCTTTCAGAGGCGGTTACTCAGGTTGGGCTCCAAACATGGCATCTCCAATCCTTAAGGAGATGAAAGCTGTTTATGAGAAACTTTATGGCAAACAGCCTGCAGTTATGGCTATCCACGCAGGTTTGGAGTGCGGTATCCTTGGCGGTACTTATCCTAACTGGGATATGGTTTCTTGCGGCCCTACTATCTTCTCTCCTCACTCACCAGACGAAAGAGTTGAGATTGACTCAGTTGGCAAATGGTGGGATTTCGTTGTTGAGGTTCTTAAAAACGCTCCTAAAAAATAATTCATACATTATATAAAGGTAATGACGGCAGCTTGCAAAGGGCTGCCGTTTTTTATTTTGAAATTCTGATAGTTGTAAATGTGAAGAGTAGTAAGTCTCAATTTTTTATTAATTTTGTTACAATTCGTTTATCGTTTTATCTAAAATTTTCCATCATGAA
>JAZTYE010000041.1:0-1677 GCA_045636765.1 Candidatus Egerieisoma sp. | reverse complement strand
ATTTGCAAACGAGGATTGAGGGCTTGGAGCAAGCCGTGTGCCATCTGGCTGCGGCAGCTATTACCGGTACAAAGTATCAGGATTCTCATAATTGCACAGCTATTACTTATTTTGCCTGAAAGTCTGCAACCATCAGCTCTGCCTTGGCAAGAGCCTCCTCAAGATTGTCATTTATGAGGATAATATCAAATTTGTCTGCATATGTAAGCTCTTCCTCTGCCTTGGCTACACGTCTCTCAATAGCCTCAGGAGCATCTGTGCCGCGTCCAACAAGCCTGTTGCGGAGCTCCTCCACAGAAGGTGGCTGGATGAATACCGCAAGGGCGTTTTCTCCGTAAAGTTTTTTAAGGTTTACACCGCCTTTAACGTCAATGTCAAAAATTATGATGTTGCCTTTGGCCCAGATACGCTCCACCTCAGAGTTTAGTGTGCCATAATATGAGCCTTTGTAAACCTCCTCATACTCTACAAATTCACCGTTCTTTATTTTGGTCTCAAACTCCTCAGTTGAGAAAAAGTAATAGTCCTTTCCATGCTCTTCCTGCCCCCTTGGAGCCCTAGATGTTGCTGAAACAGAGAACTCAAGGCAATTGAATTTGGTTAGCAAATGCCTTACAATTGTACTTTTTCCTGCTCCCGACGGTGCCGAGAAAATTATCACTTTCTTCTTCATATATCTTGTCTTTTTATTGTCATTTTAATCTGTGCCGCACAGCATGCCCACACTTGCCACAACTTGGTGCGTGAAATGCCCCTTTTGTGCGCCAAAGTTGCCAATCTGTGGCGGCTTGCGGTGGCATGTGGCACTCGCAGATGCCACAAAGATAATTATTTGGTTTGTAAGAATTGCAGATATTTTCTATTTTTGCGCCCGTAAAAAATTTTGGATATTCATTAACAAAAAACATAGAAATAAAATGATTTCTTACAAAGAGTTGGGCTTGGTAAACACCAAAGAGATGTTTGCCAAAGCAATTGAGGGCGGTTACGCTATCCCTGCTTTCAACTTCAATAACATGGAGCAGATGCAGGCTATCATCAAAGCTGCAGTTGAGACTAAATCTCCAGTTATCCTTCAGGTTTCTAAAGGTGCTCGCCAGTATGCTAACGCTACACTTTTGCGTTACATGGCTCAGGGTGCAGTTGAGTACGCTAAAGAGTTGGGTTGCGAGAAACCTGAGATTGTTCTTCACTTGGATCACGGTGATACTTTTGAGACTTGCAAAAGCTGTATCGATTCAGGTTTCTCTTCAGTAATGATTGACGGTTCTCACCTTCCATACGAGGAGAACGTTGCCCTTACAAAGAAAGTTGTTGAGTACGCTCATCAGTTTGATGTAACTGTAGAGGGTGAGCTTGGCGTTCTAGCAGGTGTTGAGGATGAGGTTTCTTCAGACCACCACACATATACCAACCCTGAGGAGGTAGTTGATTTTGCTACCCGTACAGGTTGTGATTCATTGGCTATCTCAATTGGTACTTCTCACGGTGCTTACAAATTCACCCCTGAGCAGTGTACAATTGATCCTCAGACTGGCCTAATGGTTCCTCCTATGCTTGCTTTTGACGTTCTTAAGGCAGTTGAGGAGAAACTTCCTGGTTTCCCTATCGTTCTTCACGGTTCTTCTTCAGTTCCACAGGAGGAGGTTGCTACTATCATCAAATTCGGTGGTGCTT
>JAZTYE010000040.1:0-9667 GCA_045636765.1 Candidatus Egerieisoma sp. | reverse complement strand
GTAGGCAACAGCGATGACCATTTCCGCAACCACGGATTTTTGCTCACAGCAAAGGGTTGGGCACTTTCGCCTGCATACGATATGAATCCTACGCTGAATGATCACCAAAGTTTGCTTATCAATAGCAAGACGAATAAAGCCGATTTATCTATTCTGCTTGACTCGTGCGAGGAGTATATGCTGACCCATGAGGTTGCTAAGAATATCATCAATGAGGTTGTTGCAGCGCTTAAGGATTGGCGAGTGTTGGCAAACAGATTAAGCATTGCCAAACGAGAAATGACTTTGTTTGAGGGAGTGTTTGATGATAGAATTGTAGATTTTAAATGAACTTCTATATGGAAAACAAAAGACGTGTATTCAAAAAGCTATTAGAAAAAACGGTTATCCCCGAAGTTATACCATATGAAGAAAGAGAACCGTTATTTAAGCCGTTGATAGAGTATGTACATAGCATAACGCCTCAAAAATTATTCAGATATCGTGATTGTTCTGAGACGCAATTTGATGCTTTCTATAATGATAGAATATATGCCGGCAACGCCCATAAATTTAATGACCCATATGATTGTCTTATTAGGTATGACAAACAATACATATATGACTCTATAGAACAAGGTGCTTCAAAAGACCATATTAAATGGTTAAGAGGCCGACTGAAGAAAGGAGAGTCTTTACCGGAATTCATAGTATCATTATATGGCGAAGAGCGCACAAAAATACTGCAGGAAACAATCTTAAACGCTACTGACGAAGATATTGAAAGGAATAATCTAATCTTTGGAATGAGCAAAGAAGACTTTTTTAATAGAATAGATGAATATATATTTAAAAATGCAGAATCGTTCACAAGACAAAGTAACTTTATTGCTTGTTTTAGTGAGACTGTAAAATCAATTACGATGTGGTCTCATTATGCAAATTCTCACAAAGGTTTTGCTTTAGAGTACAACTTGAAAAACTTGAGAATCAGATGCGATAAATGTCCAAATATATCTACTTGCAAAGATAAAATTGTACACAATTTATATCCTATTGTTTATGACAATAAAAGATATGACGGAACATATTTCGTGGAGTGTTTCTTAGGTAGACATATGGGACTATTTACAAAATTAGATGACGTGATGTTCCATACTAAAACCGCATTATACAAATCGCCTCAATGGTCATATGAGAAAGAATGGCGTTTATTCCTAGATAAACAGAACTCATACGGTCTACCTTATTTATGCACAGAGATACGTCCTGTTGCAATATATTATGGTAAGGACATTTCTGCTATAAACAAGAAAATTCTTAGTAATATAGCCAAAGAAAAAGGATTAAAAGAGTATCAAATGTATATAGATGTTCAGTCTGAGAAATACACAATGAAGTTTTATCAAATATAATTTTTTTACTCTATATTTTGAAAATCGGGGATTCCGAATTGAGGTGGAGCGAAATTTAAGTGTAGTTATTTTTGTTTCAAATAATTTCACTACCTTTGCATCAAAGTAGGAACTCGACTCTGCGAGACACTGCAGAATGGTGCAGAAATTAGGTGGAGCAATAGCGGGAGATTACGTTTGGAGCATTTCTTTAATGCGAAGATATAGAGCCATTTAGGAAAGAAACTCATTTTCTGGTGGCACCACACAAAAAAGCCTTGCAGAAATGCAGGGCTTTTTTGGTTTATAGCGCTTTCTGTGGGCGTTTGAATTCTATTTAGCGCAAACCCAACTGCATTAGGCGCAAAAAAAAGACCGGCCGTGTGGGCCAGTCTTAGGATATTTAAGGTGTCTATTTATTCAACCCATTTCACTTTTTCTGGGTCTCTTGGCCTAGCCTCAGGGTTTTCTGCTGGGTAGCCAAAACCTATTGCAAGCTGTAGCTGGTAGCCTTCAGGTAGGGCAAGTTTCTCAAAGTAAGGTTTTGCTGCAGGGGATTTCATGAACATTACAGGGCCGCCAAGGCATACTGAGCCAATTCCAAGACCTTTTGCAGAGTTTATCATGTTGCCTGCCAACAGACCGCAGTCAATTAGGGTCATGGGGTTCTCATCTTTCATGGCAATGAACGCTACTGTAGGGGCGTTGCGGAACATGTTCTTGAAGTTAGGGTCCTCTACCATCTTTGCACCGCGAGGGTCCTGTTTCATCTGGTTTACATAAAGTGCTGAAATTCCGTTTATGAACTCAGGATCATCAACAAGTCTCACTTCCCATTTCTGTGCGTTCATGGCATTGGCCGCATATATGCCGCATTTGGCAATGATGTCCATTGTATCACGGTTTACAGGTCTCTCCTCATAGTTGCGGATGCTTCTGCGTGCCATAAGGGTCTCCACCACAATATTCTTGTCTTTACAATCTGTACAATTGTGCTCCTCTGCATTATTGGCAGGGGTACCGCATGCGGCAAGAAGGCATGCAAACAGGATTACTGATAACTTTTTCATGACATTTCAATTTTAGTGTAGCCAAGTTAATGATTTTGCACAAAAATACCTAACTTGCAAAATAATTTAATAAGTTTTTAATCCCGACAGTTTATGAAACTATACACATTCAGGGCCCTTGCAGCCCTTGTTCTTGTAGGAACATTCTCTTTCCTTACAAGCTGTGCCCCTAAGGGTGAGCCCTATAAAGAGGAGATTAAGAAGATCATTACAGGTGCTCAGATTCCTTTAATTCAGATTGAGAGCAATTTTAATGGTGAGAAAATCTCATATCAGATAGAGAACCCAAATTTCTATGATTCTCTGCAGATTCAGGCAGGTACTGCTACCCCTAAGCCGGCAGTTTTTCAGGCAGCTTCTTTGAGCAAGGTGGTTTTTGCGTACATTGTAATGAAGCTTTATGATAATGGTGAGATTGATTTGGATACTCCTATATGCAACTATACGGACATTGACCGTTTTGCAGACAAGGAGTCTGCTGCCAAGCTTACTCCACGCATGGTACTTAACCACAGGACAGGTTTGCCTAACTGGAGCACTGGCCCGTCTTCACAGGAGTGGCCTACATCTGAGATTACCTTCAAATATCCTGTAGATTCATGCTATGGATATTCTGGAGAGGGTTTTGCTTTCTTGCAGAGAGCTGTTGAAAATATCAGAGGCAAGAAGATTGACCAGATTGCAAAAGAGGAGGTTTTTGGCCCTCTTGGAATGGAGTATACCTCGTATGAGTGGCAGCCTATGTACGATACCCTTGCAGTGGACGGTTACAACAAGGACGGTGAGAACCGCGGCAAGGGAAGACATCCAAGGGCAAACGTAGGTTATACATTAAGGACATGTGCAGCCGATTATTCAAAATTCCTTAATGAGCTCCTTAACGGAAACTCTTTGAGTGACAATGCTAAAGAGGTGTTCTTTACCCCTTGTGCAGAGAAGGCTGTAAGATATGCCGGCAACCACAGGGAGTGTGATAATTCTATTGCATGGGTAATGGGTATAGGTACAGAGGATAACAAGGAGTTTGGCAAGGTGTTGTGGCATTGGGGTGATAACGGCTCCTTTAAGGCGCTGTTTATGATTATCCCTTCACAAAAGGGTTACTTTGTATATTTTACAAACAGCAATCATGGTCATGATATTATAAATGACATGACATCCCTTATAATTGGCAACAAAACTCCGTTTGCAATAAACGACTGGATTAATCTTGACTAGTATGAAGAAGTTACTGTTTGCCCTGTTTGTATCCCTTTTGGTTATGCCATCTGGGGAACTTCAAGCCAGAAAGAAGAACAAGAAGAATGCATCAATTGTGGTGGCAACCTTCAATGTGCGTGTTGATACTCCTGCAGACGGCAACAATGCATGGCAGTTTAGAAAGGATCTTGTGAATGACCTGGTGAGATTCCATGATTTTGACATATTTGGAGTGCAGGAGGCATATGCACACCAGATGGATGACATTTGCAGGATGGAAGAGTATGAAGCAATAGGTTTGGGACGTGATGGCGGTACAAATGGTGAGCATTCGGCTATAGTATACAAAAAAGATAAGTTCATTCTGCTGGATAAAGGTGATTTCTGGTACTCTGAAACACCTGATGTGCCTGGCAAGGGGTGGGATGCAACGTGTTGCAACAGGATATGTTCCTGGGGAAAATTCAAGGATGTGGCTTCAGGCAAGGTATTCTATTTTTTCAACTCCCATTTCGATCACCAGGGAAAGGTAGCCCGCAGGGAGTCTTCCAGATTGCTTTTGGAAAGAATAAGGGAGATAGCTAAAGGTTATCCTGTTTTTTCTGTAGGAGATTATAATGCTGAACCCGACAGTGAACCTATGCTTATGCTTGTGCAGAGTGGTGAGTTGTTCAATTCCTATGAAACTGCACAGACTCCTCCGTACGGTACTGTTGGAACGTTCCATAACTATAAACTTGAAGGTCCGTTTGAAAAGAGGATAGACCATATACTACATTCGCCTGGAATATCGGTTGTAAAATATGCCACACTAAATGAAACTCCAGGGGGAAGATTCCCTTCTGACCATTATCCTGTAATGGTGGTGGCTGAATTTTAGACGGTTTATAAACATCCTCATCAATATTATAAAAAGTGGGAAGAGACAATTGTTTCTTCCCCTTTTTTATATACCTTTGCACTTGAGTTGAGGTGTAGCTGCCTTTTTCATAGGCAGTTGATAATAGGGAATCCGGTGCAAATCCGGAACTGTACCCGTAGCTGTAATTTCCAGATGTTCCAGGGTTATCTTAGCCACTGTCATTGATGATGGGAAGGCGCCTTTGGAGGAATGAGTCAGAAGACCTGCCGCAGCTCTTTAACTTGAGAATCTCGGGTAAAGATTTTCGTAGAATCATATTGTAATGCCTTTTATAAAGTTGTTGGGTGTGTGTAGAGGTGTAACAGCCTTCTTGTCCCTTTTCATATTTTCAGTTGCATGCAGTTCTGCTTTTGCGCAGAATGTGGTATCTGTGCAACATGATGAGCAGGAGGATACATTGCGCACCACGGTAGTTGTAGCCAAGGCCAAACCTTCCCCTACGCTTCAGAGTGCCCCTTTGCAGGTTATGTCTCAGGGGGATTTCCAGAAACTTGGAATAAAGGAGCTGCATGAGGCGGTAAAGACATTCTCCGGTGTACAGATTAAGGATTACGGCGGAATAGGTGGTGTAAAGACAGTCTCTGTAAGGAGCATGGGAAGCCAGCACACTGCTGTAAGCTATGATGGTGTAACCATTTCAAATGCCCAGAGCGGACAGGTGGATATAGGAAGATTCAATTTGGACAATGTGGAGCATATATCTCTCATTATAGGGCAGGGTGATGATATATTCCAGACAGCCAGGATGTTTGCATCTGCCGGTGTGCTCAACATAAAGACATCCAGACCTCAGTTCTCAGATGATAAAAAGGCAAATGTGGGTGCATCCATGAAGTTGGGTTCATTTGGCACGTACAACCCTTCCGCATACTGGCAGCAGAAGTTGTCGGGAAGATGGTCTATGGCCCTCAATGGAGACTGGTTGAGTTCTGAGGGAGATTATCCTTTTACCTTAAAGAACGGGAATGTAATTACAGAGGAGACAAGGCTCAATTCAGATGTCAGCTCATTCAGGGGTGAGGCCAATGTGTATGGAGATTTGGGCAAAGGGGGAGAGCTCTCTTTCAAGGGTAACTGGATGAGCTCACAGAGGGGGTTGCCAGGATCTGTGGTGCTGTATAACCAGGATGCAAGGGAGCGTCTTTGGGATGAGACATGGTTTGCCCAGGCCCATTACAGGAACACTTTTGGACAGAAGTGGGAGATGCAGGGGCAGCTCAAGTACAATTATGCATGGAACAAGTACAGGGATGAGAAAGAGTATTATCCTGGTGGAGTAAAGGTTAATTACTACACCCAGAAGGAGTATTATGGCTCTGTATCAGCAAAATATCAGCCGGTTAAGGGTGTTCAGGTGGTGCTCTCGCAGGATCTGTTCAGGAATACCCTTGATGCCTCTTTTGCAAACTTTGCGTATCCTGTGAGATTTACCTCACTTACCGCTTTGGCCGGCAAATACAGCAACGGAAGACTTACAGCAACGGCAAGCCTCCTTTCATCTTTCATTACAGAGAAAGTGGAGGTGGGGGATGAGGCTCCCGACAAATTCAGACTGTCCCCTGCTGCAAGTGTTTCATACAAGCTTTTTGAGGAGAGGAATATAAGGATAAGGGCCTCTTATCAGGATATGTTCCGTACACCTACCTTTAATGATCTTTATTATAATGAGGTGGGAAACAGACAGTTGAAACCTGAGATTGCCCGCCAGTTCAACCTGGGCCTTACCTGGAGAGAGGGGTTCAAAGGGGCGTTGGATGAGGTGTCAATGCAGGTGGACGGATATTACAACAAGGTAAAGGACAAGATTGTGGCACTTCCTACAATGTTTGTGTGGTCGATGCTCAATCTTGGAAAGGTGGAAATTCTTGGAACGGATGTGAATGTTGGTGCCTCACTCTCTTTTGGAGCAGAGATGAGGTTGAAGATAAACGGAAGCTGGTCTTACCAGCATGCTGTGGATGTAACCTCTCCAACGGACAAGAACTACAGGCATCAGATACCGTACACTCCAAGGAATTCAGGAACCCTTTCTGTCTCTTTCCTGAACAGGTGGGTGAATGTGGGCTACCTTATGAACGGAGTGGGTGAGAGATACGCCTTGCCGCAGAATACGGATGCAAACAGGATTGAAGGGTATGTGGAGCATTCGGCCTCCCTCTCCCGAAATTTTGAAGCTGGCAAGTGTACGTTTGCCCTGCAGCTGGAATGCCAGAATTTTACAGATGTGCAATATGATGTAATCCAGTATTACCCTATGCCGGGGAGAATGTACAGGTTTACACTCAAATTGAATTATTGATTTTATGAAAAAGAGAGTTTACAGTATTTTATGTGCGGCAATCGCTTTTGTTGCGGTATCCTGTTCAAATGGTGGGCTCGAGCCTGAAGGCCCTGAAGGCCCAGGAGTCTTTGATTCCACAATTTCCGGTCTGTATGTGCTCAACAGCGGAAAGGACGGGAACAACAATGCTGCACTTGCATATTGGGATGCTTCAACCGGGGCCCTTTCTGCGGATGTGTTCAGGGATGCAAACGGCAAGAAGTTGGGTGATACCGGCAACGATATGGTCATTTATGGAAAGAAAATGTACATTGCCGTAACAGGTTCATCCATATTGTTTGTAACTGATCTGAATGGGAAGCTCATTAAGGAGATAATGGTGGAGGGGGAGAGTGCCAATCTTTCTCCAAGAAATATGGCCATGGGGGGCGGCAAAGTTTATGTTTCATATATGGAAGGTTATCTTGGGGCAATTGATACTGCTGACTTCAGTGTAAAGAAGGTGAAGGTTGGCCCGATGCCTGAAGGTGTGGCCTATGCAAACAGGAAAGTGTATGTGGCAAACTCAGACGGATATAATTATGAGGGCGGTTATGGGAAAACGGTATCTGTAGTTGATGCTGCTACCTTTACTGTAACCAAAACCCTTGATGTGGCGGCCAACCCGCAGACCTTGCATGTGGTGTCTGATGAAAAGGTTTATCTCATTGCCCTTGGCAATTACAGTGATGTCCCTGCCAGATTGCAGATGATCAATACAAATACAGATGCGGTGACGGATGTTCCAGATGTTGAACCTACCAATATGGCAATTGGGAAGGATGGCGTTGCATATATTTTGAGCAATGAGTACGATGAAAACTGGAATGCCTTAAGCAGATACTATATTTATGATACTGCAAAAGACAAGATTACAGGGGAGCTTGTGTCATCTGCTGATATACGGAACGGATACAGTATCTTTACGGATAAAATTTCTGGAGACATATATATTGGCACATCCGATTATATCAGCAACGGTGATGTATATGTCCTTTCTGCCAAAGGGGAGATTAAGTTGAAGTTTGATACAGGGGGCCTTAATCCAATTTCAATCTGCACAGTAGAAAAATAAAAAGAATATAGTGAAAGTACTTAATACCATATTTTTGATTGGAACCATTATTCTGTTTGCCTGCTGCGGTAACAATAGCAGCACTAACGCAGACAATACCACTAATGGAACCGGAACAAAACAGCCAAATGCTTATGCAAAGCTGTTTGAGATAACCCTGTACAGCAACTGCAAAGCAATAACTGTAATAAATCCTTGGGATACCACCAGAATTCTGCACAAGTATGTCCTGGTTGACAAGGATTCTCCTCTTCCCGACAATTTACCGCAAGGGACCATCATCCGTACCCCAGTGGACAACATCATAATGTATACCACTATACATGCTTCAATTTGGGAGGAGATGGGTGCATTGGAGGATATAACAGGTATTTGCGAGCCGGAGTATCTTACATCTGCCAATGTCCTTAAAATGATTTCGCAAGGGGAAATACATGATTGTGGCAAAGCTGCTTCTCCAAATGTGGAGAAGATTATGGATATTGGAGGTGAGATTATAATTGCATCCCCTTTTGAATATGGTGGTTATGGCCAGGCGGAAAAATTGGGTATCCCTATTTTTGAGTCGGCCGATTATATGGAGAACCATCCATTGGGAAGGGTTGAGTGGATGAAGGTATTTGGATTGCTGTCGGGAAGAAAAGATGTGGCCGATTCTTTGTATAATGCAACTTGTGTAAGGTATAATGCCCTAAAACAACTTGCTGACAATGTGGAGAAAAGGCCCAGGATTATGAGTGAGAGAAAATACGGTTCCTCATGGTTTATTGCAGGAGGGGCAAGTTATATGTCAAAGATGTATGCAGATGCTGGTGGTGAGTATGTTTTTCAGGAGTACAACTCTACAGGTAGTGTGCCTCTTTCTTATGAAAATGTATATGATGAGGCTTGCGATGCTGATATTTGGCTGTTCAAATATGGAATGGACAGGGATATGACATATAATGATCTTAGGGCAGAGTATAAACCATATGAAGATTTTGCTCCGTTCAAGAATAAAAGGATTTATACTTGCAATAGTGTTAAAACACCGTATTATGAGTATATAGCAATTCACCCGGATTATATTCTTGCAGATTTTCTGCATATATTCCATCCTCAGCTTATGCCTGATTATGAACCGGTATGCTATAAACCTATGGCTGAGTGATTGAATTGAGGATATTGCAAAGGGCTGCCACATTGGTAGCCTCTTTCTTTTCTCCCCCTGCAAGAATGATTTCCATACTGTTTGGACCGTGGCAGATTATATTTATCCCCTCTTTTTGTTCTGTAGAAGGGGTGAAGCCGTTCCTTACAAGGGCATTCCCAACACAATATGCGGTGTTGAAGTCTCCAGTTACACCTATAGGCCTTATTTCCTTTACAGTGGAGGTCAGTTTGCCTGTGGATGAATCAAAAATAATGTTTTCCTTGCTCAGGAACTTTTCCATTGTTCCGACCATAATCAGATCTTCAGGATTTCCAGAGCAAACCTCTTTCCCTTTTGACAGGAGCCACAATGTATCAGCCATGCCAATTGCCGAGTCAATGTCATGGGTAGAGAGTACTATTGCCTTGTTCTGTTCTTTGGCCAGGCGGCGCAGCAGGGCCAGCAGCTCCGGATTTTTGAAGATGCCGAACCCGGCAGTCTCCAGAATCACCGTGTCCACCAGCTGACTGAGGGTGTTTTTGTCGTAGCGGCCCTCCACCACAATGGCCTCTTTG
>JAZTYE010000039.1:0-30872 GCA_045636765.1 Candidatus Egerieisoma sp. | reverse complement strand
ACAATGACCTTGAGATTATCCCAATCATAAACAAGATTGATATGGATGCGGCAATGGTTGATGTTGTAAAGGACCAGATAGTAGATTTGCTTGGTTGTGATGAGAGTGAAATACTTTTGGCCAGCGGACGTACCGGACAGGGTGTTCCAGAGATTCTTGATGCAATTGTGGAGAGGGTTCCTGCACCTACAGGTGATCCTGATGCACCGCTACAAGCACTTATCTTTGATTCTGTATTCAATTCATTCAGAGGAATCATCGCCTACTTTAAGGTTGAGGCTGGTTCAATAAAGAAAGGAGACAAAGTGAAGTTTTTCAATACAGGCAAGGAGTATATAGCGGATGAAGTAGGTGTGTTGAGAATGAAGATGTGTCCAAAAGATGAGATAAAAACTGGTGATGTAGGATATATCATAAGTGGAATAAAGAGTGCGGTTGAGGTAAAGGTGGGTGATACTATTACCAATGTGGCCAACCCGTGTGTAGAGGCAATTGCCGGTTTTGAGGAGGTTAAACCAATGGTGTTTGCCGGTATCTATCCTATTGAATCTGATGAGTATGAGGATTTGAGGGCTTCTTTGGAAAAACTTCAACTTAATGATGCCTCTTTGGTATTTGATCCTGAGAGTTCGTTGGCTTTGGGTTTTGGTTTCCGTTGCGGTTTCTTGGGCTTGTTGCACCTTGAGATTGTGCAGGAAAGGCTTTTCAGGGAGTTTGATATGGACTGCATCACAACAGTTCCCAATGTTTCTTATAAGGTTTATACAACACAGGGCGAGGTACTGGATGTTCATAATCCGTCGGGACTTCCTGCCATTACCCTTATAGATAGAATTGAGGAGCCGTATATTAGGGCACAGATTATTTCAAAGAGTGATTTCTTTGGCCCTATCATGAAACTTTGTCTGGACAAGAGAGGTACCCTTATAAGTCAGCATTTCCTTACAAGTGACCGTGTGGAACTGAACTATGATATGCCTCTTTCTGAGATTGTGTTTGATTTTTATGACAAACTCAAGTCAATATCAAAAGGATATGCTTCATTTGATTACCATATTACAGGCTACAGGGATGCTGATCTTGTAAAACTTGATATTCTTTTGAACGGAGAGGGAGTAGATGCTCTCAGCAGCCTTATCCACAGGGATCATGCATATGATTTCGGCCGCAAGATGTGTGAGAAGCTAAAGGAGCTTATCCCGCGCCAGCAGTTTGATATTGCAATTCAGGCTGCCATTGGAGCTAAAATTATTGCCCGTGAGACAGTAAAAGCTGTGAGAAAGGATGTTACCGCAAAATGTTATGGAGGCGATATCTCACGTAAGAGAAAACTTTTGGAAAAACAGAAGAAAGGTAAACGCCGTATGCGCCAGGTAGGTAATGTTGAGGTTCCGCAGAGTGCATTCATGGCAGTGCTTAAACTGGATTAACCGTATAAAGTATATAAAAAAGGGAGCAACCGTTTAAGGCTGCTCCCTTTAATTTTATGTGCAAGGTGATTATTTGATAACACCAAGCTCCTTGCCGATTTTTGTAAACGCAGCAATTGCTTTGTCCAAATGCTCCCTCTCATGACCTGCAGAAATCTGTACACGGATACGTGCCTGGTCTTTTGGAACTACAGGATAGTAGAAACCTACAACGTAGATACCCTCATCCAGCAGCTTTTCTGCCATCTGCTGTGAAAGTTTTGCATCATATAGCATTACAGCGCAAATTGCACTCTGGGTTGGCTTGATGTCAAAACCAGCCTCTTTCATCTTGGCAACAAAGTACTCGGTGTTGGCATGAAGCTTGTCCTGAAGCTCATTGGTGCGGGCCATCATGTCAAACATAGCACAACCTGCAGCTGCTACCATAGGAGGGATGGAGTTGGAGAACAAGTAAGGGCGTGAACGCTGGCGCAACATTGCAATAATCTCTTTTTTACCTGTAGTAAAACCTCCAATAGCACCACCGAACGCTTTACCAAGAGTGCCTGTAATAATCTCAATCTTGCCTCTAAGGTTATGAAGTTCTGTTGTACCGCGGCCTGTCTTGCCAACAACACCTGCTGAGTGCGACTCGTCTACCATTACCATTGCATTGTATTTCTCTGCAAGGGCATGAATCTCATCCAAAGGACAAACATTGCCGTCCATAGAGAATACACCGTCAGTAACAATCACCCTGTATCTCTGAGCCTGAGCCTGTTTCAGGCACTCCTCAAGCTCCTGCATGTTTGCATTTGAATATCTGTAACGTTTGGCTTTGCATAGTCTTACACCGTCAATGATTGATGCGTGGTTAAGTGCATCTGAAATGATTGCATCCTCCTCAGTGAACAATGGTTCAAAAACTCCACCATTGGCATCAAAGCATGCTGCATATAGGATGGTATCCTCTGTGCCAAAGAACTCTGCAATTTTTTGCTCCAGCTCTTTGTGCAAATCCTGTGTACCGCATATGAAACGTACGCTTGACATACCGAATCCCCTCTCATCCAAAGCTTTCTTGGCTGCATCAATAAGCTCCTGGTTATCTGACAGGCCAAGATAGTTGTTTGCGCAGAAGTTAAGGACATCTTTTCCTGTATTAACTTTAATGGCTGCTCTCTGGGGAGAAACAATCACTCTTTCATTTTTATAAAGGCCGGCCTCCTCAATCTCCTTGAGTGTGGTCTGCAAATAAGACTGGAAATCTTTATACATAATAAACTGTTATTATATGTTGTTGTTTTTCTTATAAAATTGTGCGTAACTACAAATGTAAACAAATAATTCTATATTTGTTCATCTTAAAACAACAGACCTGACAATGGAGAGTATAAAAGAGATATTCAAAATAGGAAAGGGGCCTTCAAGCAGCCACACAATGGCCCCAAGGAAGGCTGCAATGATGTTCAAAGAGAGGAACCCGCAGGCAACATTCTTTGAGATAACCCTTTACGGCAGCCTTGCCTCAACAGGAAAAGGGCACCTTACAGATGTGGCAATAGAGGAGGTCTTTGGCAAGGAGAACTGCACTATCCACTGGAGGGGAAACATCTTCCTTCCCCAGCACCCCAATGGCATGACCTTTGAAGCTTTTCTTCCCGACAAGACCAAGATAGACCACTGGACCACATTCAGTATTGGCGGAGGGGACCTCAGTGACAACGGCAAGCGCCCCGAGAAGGCCAGCCTCTACCCACTCACCAAGATGACGGAGATACTCAACTGGTGCAAGGAGAACGGTACAACTTTCTGGGAATTTGTGCAGCTGTATGAGGACAATGATATTTATGATTATTTGAGTGAAGTATGGAAGGTGATGAAAGCTGCTGTGGAGAAAGGGCTTGATGAGGAGGGTGTGCTTCCCGGCGGCCTTTGTCTGGATAGGAAAGCCTCTTCATTCTACATAAAGGCCCAGGGGCACCAGGGCTCAATGCAGCGCAGGGCCATGACCTTTGCCTTTGCCCTTGCGGTGGCGGAGGAAAATGCCAGTGGAGGTACAATAGTAACTGCACCTACCTGCGGCTCATGCGGAGTTGTACCTGCTGTTTTTTATCTTAACCAGAAATCCTACGGCTTCTCAGACAAGAGAATTCTCAGGGCCCTTGCAACTGCAGGCCTGATAGGCACAATAATAAAGACCAATGCTTCCATATCGGGAGCAGAAGTGGGTTGCCAGGGTGAGATAGGTTCTGCGTGCTGTATGGCGGCCGGAGCCTCTACCCAGCTGTTTGGAGGTACCCCTATGCAGGTTGAGTATGCGGCGGCCATGGGTATGGAACACTTCCTTGGCCTTACTTGTGACCCTGTATGCGGACTGGTACAGATTCCTTGCATTGAGAGAAATGCCTTTGCTGCCACAAGGGCTGTGGATGCCAATGTCTATGCACTTATGACAGACGGTAACCATCGTGTCTGTTTTGACAACGTAATTGAGGTGATGAAACGTACGGGAAAAGACCTCCCAAGTCTTTACAAGGAAACTGCAGAGGGCGGGTTGGCATTGCAATTGGCAAAAAAATAGCCTTGCATATGGAAATTAGCGATTTTTATATTATTTTAGCTTAATTTTTAAGACTAAAAACAATTTAAATATTACTATTATGGCACTAGAGATTAATGATTCAAACTTCAAAGAGGTAGTTCTAGGAAGTGACAAACCTGTATTGGTTGATTTTTGGGCAACATGGTGTGGTCCATGTAAAGCAATTGGTCCGGTAGTTGAGGAGGTTGCAGCTGAGTTTGAGGGTAAAGCAGTTGTATGCAAATGTAATGTTGACGATGCATCAGATGCTCCTGCAGAGTACGGTATAAGAAATATTCCTACATTGTTGTTCTTCAAAGGTGGTGAGGTTAAGGATAAGCTTGTAGGCTCAACCACTAAAGCAGCTATTGTAGAGAAACTTAACGCTTTGTTATAATAATTGGAAAAAGGAGGAGCTATGAAAAAGATACTTTTGCTGGTTACAGCTTGTATGCTCCTGTCGTTGCAGGGTTTTGCACAATTTGGAATTAAGGCAGGATTGAATTTCAATAAATTGGGCGATATTGACACCAAAGGAAATATCAGTTCAATGTTTGATCAGAAAACAGGATTCCATGCCGGTGTACTTTACAGGTTTAAAGTTCCGGTAATAGGTATTGCTATTCAACCGGAGCTATTATATTCCCAAATTAACGGCCAACTTAATTTAACACAGAATTCATCAAAATCTTTAAAAAGCGATGTGTCTGTAGGTTATCTGCAGTTGCCGGTAGCTTTGCAATGGGGACTTGACCTGATGCTCCTAAGGCCTTATCTTCAAGTAGTCCCTTATATAGGATGCACTATTGCAAATGATGTGAAGATCAAAGATCTTAAAATGGATGCCGAGAAGCTTAATTATGGTATAGGTGTTGGTGCCGGTATTGATATTTGGAGGCTTCAGGTTAGTGGTAGATATAACTGGGATCTTGGTAAGGTCGCAGACTATAAATGGGAAGGTGTTGACACTTTTAAGGGAGGAAAGAGTAAAGGATTTCAGCTTTCATTAGCTTTATTTTTCTAAAATTTTATGAGACTTGACGCAGTAAAACAGGAACTGGGACATGATTGGGTAGGGTTTGTAAAAGCAATGGAGAGTGCTCTTGAGCATGACAATCCGCTACTTGTCCGCATAAACAGATACCTTATGAATAATTCCGGAAAACAGCTCAGACCGGTATTGTCATTGCTTGCAGCGCAAGCCTGCGGAAAAGTTTCACAAATGAGTTATGAGTGTGCAGCTGTATGTGAGATAATACATACAGCCACACTTTTACATGATGATGTTGCAGATAATGGGGATCTAAGGCGAGGGGTCCCTACAGTAAAGGCAGTATTCAGCCCTGCGGCTTCTGTTCTTACAGGTGATTATTGGTTGGCAAAAGGGATGTATCTTCTTATTGAAAAATGCAACACAGACATTCTTGGGCTGTTTACAAAGGCTTTGCATGATTTGTCCGTAGGTGAGATTATTCAGATGGAGAAGGCTGATGAACTTGACACTTCTATGGAGGATTACTACAGGATTATTGAGTGCAAGACCGCCAGTCTTTTTATAGCGGCTGTTAAAAGCGGTGCCATATCGGCAGGCGCATCTAAAGAGTTTACTGATGCAATAGGTGAGTATGCGCTCCATCTGGGGCTTGCTTTCCAGATGAGGGATGATATTTTTGATTATTCACCTAAAATGGATACAGGGAAACCAGCCGGTCTTGACCTCAAAGAGAGAAAAATTACTCTTCCGCTGCTTTGTGCATTTGAGGTGGACGCTACAAAGGCTGTTCAAATGAGAAAACTTATAGGAAAGATAGACTCATCTGTGGGTAACCAGGAGTGTATTACAGACTCTGAAAAAAAGATTATCGAACAAGTTGTGGCGTTTATTAATGCGCATGATGGCATTGAGAAGGCCCAATGTGTTCTTCAGGGACATATAGATAAAGCCATAGAGGCAATAGCTGCGTTTCCTGAATCTGTTGCCAAAGAGAGACTTGTGCAGCTGGCCCAGTATGTGGGGAAACGCAATAATTAGTGTACTGTATGGATATTTTAATAGATATCATAGCCTTATTTGCAGCTTTGGTCGGGATAGCCGGATGTCTTGTGCCTGCAATCCCTGGACCACCACTCTCTTATTGTTCCATTTTGTTGCTTTATCTGTTCAACAATCCTGCAAATGAGATAACTGCCAGGTTTCTTATTATATGGATAGTAATTGTTGCAGCAGTGACAATTATTGATTATGTTGTGCAGCCTTATTTTACCAAAGTTACAGGTGGGTCAAAACTGGCAATAAGATATTCAATTGCAGGAATGGTGGCCGGTATGGTCTTTTTCCCACCTATGGGTATTGTGGCAGGTTCTTTTGTGGGCGCATTCATAGCTGAGTTTATTGTAAACAAGAGACCCCTCAAAAACTCTCTTCTTGCGGCGCTTGGAGCTTTCTTGGGGTTTATGTTTGGAGCAGGCTTGAAGCTTGCGGCAAGTGTTACTCTGCTTTATTACACAATAAAGTTCATATTTTTTTAATAGGAATCAGTGCCTTCTTATCCCGGATCTGTAACTTCTGCTTTTGCCAAAAGTGAAATCTATAGGTTCCTGAAGGATTACTACTGTGCTGTCGGGAACATATAGCCTTATGCTTTGTATTTTTCCGGAAAATTTGTTCTCTCTGGAGTAGATTGCCGGTTTGATGGTTATGAGTGAGTCCCTTACCTCCACATAGCTGGAAAGAGGTGTATTGTCTGGAGCGTCATCATAAAGGGTTGGTTTGCTGAATTGGGCCAAAGTGGCCTCTATGTGTGGGGACTTTTCATTATTTCTCCTTATTTTCAGCTGGGGATATATTGCAAAAGAGGTGTTCATCAGTCTGTCGTTGAAAAGATAGTGCAGATTCAGATTTGAGCGGGTAGCTTCAATATTCATCTTTGCCTTTTCCATCCCTTCCGCTTTGGGACAAATTACATAAAGTGTATCTTTGGCCGGAACTACTGCAAGCTGCTTCTTGTTGCTCTCATTAAAGTCATAGTAAGGGGTGAATGCCTTTACCGAGCTTATTATGAATATTATGGCGCATATAAGCCATGTTATGAAGATTACCAGTCCTGGCCTCCATTTTGGTCCCTTGAAACTGAAGCATAGCTTTATTCCTGCATAGAGCATCCCAATGCATGGAAGCAGGTAGGCAAGTGTGCCGGATATCTTCAGCCACAATGTGCTTTCCATATCCAGTTGCACAAAGTCAATGATGCTCAATGGTGAAATTCCTGTTGCAATGTCAAATGCCACCATTCCAGCACCAATGGATACAATTCCTGCAAAGCCTGTTACGGTGAGAATGACACCTGCTGTAAAGCAGATGACTTTCCATATGATAGATGCGGCTGTACCTGTGGCTTTTGATCCCATCTCCCACATCTGGGTCCCTGCATCTCTTGCCCCTTGGGCAAATTTCTTATGGATATGGTTTACATTTTGAGGTTCTCCCTTCATCTCGCACCTTTGGCTGACTGTTTTTGCCTGAGGGATAATGATCCACAGGATTACATACAGCAGCAAAAGGAAACCAGTCCATTCCATAAGGTGGATTCCATACAACCCTTTTGGGGAGGTTAGGAAAACGGCAACAAGGATAAAGATTATCCTCATCCATACTGCATCTATATTGAAATATGCTCCAAGACCGCTGCAGACTCCTGCAACAACGCAGTTTTGGGTGTCCCTGTAAATTTTCTTCTTGACCTTTGGCGTACCTGACTGCCCGTTGCTGTCATCTATCTGGGATGGTTTTCCCAGTATGGAGATGATCTGGTCTATATGGCAGTACTGTACTACCCTGTTCTTGCAGCCTCTCTCAATGAGAAGTTCTGCAATGCGTTCCTCAATGTCGTTTACAACTTCGGCTTCCGAATCACCGTAATGGCTCCTGAGTTCTGTAAGGTATTTGTCCAAAAGGTCATATGCATCCTTCTCTATGGCAAATGAAATACCTTGTAAGCTAATGTTAAGCACCTCTTTCATAATTATCTGTTTTTAATGAACTCAACAGATGCTACAACCTCATTCCATGCAGCATCCATCTCTGCAAGAGAGGCTCTACCAATCTCTGTAAGTGAGTAATATTTCCTTGGAGGGCCCTGAGGGCTCTCTTCCCATCTGTAGCTCAGCATCCCCTGATTCTTGAGTCTGGTAAGGAGCGGGTATAAGGTTCCCTCAACTACTATCATCTGTGCCTCCTTAAGTTCTCCTATAAGGGCTGAAGCGTATGCGTCATTGCGCCTGAGGGTACTTAAAATGCAGTACTCCAGAACGCCTTTACGCATTTGGGATTTTATATTGTCTACATTTGTATCCATAAGTGAGCTATTTTTTAGATGAGAACTTTATAAGGTTTTCTGCAGTTGCAGGGATGCCGTACATTTCGCATTTTTGTGCGGGAGTCTCTGCCAGAGGGGCTGCTATCCATAAAATCACATAAACCCAGAATCCGCCTGTGCCTATAAACAATGCAACAACAAACAGTATTCTTACAAGAAGGATGTCTATGTTGAAATATGCGGCAATGCCGGAGCATACTCCGGCAATTGATTTGTTGCAGGGATTCCTGTAGAATTTTCTCTCTGGCCTTTTCCCGTCCAGAATATCAGAGACAGGGTTGTTAGTAGTTTCATGATAAGATTCGCCATCCGGCATACCAAGTTGTATAATAACTTTTTCAACCAGTGCAGAGTCCACCACATTCCTGTAATTGGTTATCTCTTCTGCAAACAGTTCTGCAATCCTCTCTTCCAGATCCTCCATTACCTCCTGGCTTTGATGACCGGCTTTGCCACCTTTCTCAAAGGTGGACAGATATTTCTTGAGTTTTGCATATGCATCTTCATCCATAGCAAAGCTTCTTCCTCCTATTCCAGCGTTAATTACTTTTTTCATAGCATCTAATTTAATATCAGTTATAACACTTATTTAACGACAAAGTTGTTTGTTATGCAAATATATATAAAAAATACAATACCTTGCAATACATAGTACTAAAAATAAAAAAAGAGCAACAAAAATTGTTGCCCTTTTGTAAACCGGTTAATATAACAATTGGGTTATATTAGTTAGCTGGCTCTGTAGCTGGAACCTCTGCAGCAGGCTCCTCTGTTGCAGGAGCAGCAGCATTTGTAGGGAACTGAGGCTGTGCAACTGGTGCAGTGTTCTCAATTTTCTCAATTAGAGTTGAATTATTCTCCTCTACTCTTGTAGAAACAAAAGCTGTAGCAGCAATACAAAGCACAATAATAGCAATTGCAAGGGTCCAAGTTGCTTTCTCTAGAAAATCAGCAGTTTGTCTAACGCCAAAGGTCTGGTTTCCAGCAGCAAAGTTAGCTGCCAATCCGCCACCTTTAGAGTTCTGTACCAATACCACTAGGGTAAGGATAACACTTGCAATAACAATAAGAATAGCAATAACTGTGTACATAGTTTATATTAAATTTTTGATTTTATTTCGTTTACAAGGGATGCAAAGTAAGTACTTTTTTCTGGATATAGCAAAATTAGTTTAGCATAAACCTCAATGGCTTTGTCATAATACCCCTGATCTGCATAAATTGCAGCCAATGTTTCTGTTACAAAATCCATATCATCGCTTTCTCCTTCCGGCTGTGTGGCATACACGGCCGTTTCTCCCAAAGTGTTCTCTGCAGGTGCTCCAAACTTGATTTCAGCCGCTTTTTCATTATCCCCCAGCTGGGCAAAATCCTCTTTTGAGAAATAGTCGCCACCAACTACAAAAATCTTTGGCTTTACAGGTTGTGGCACAAACACATCATCTTCACTGGTATATCCTTCCTCTATTATAAGGTCATCTTTATGGAGCTCTTTGTCTATAGAGAAGCTTTCTGCCTCTTTTTGGATAAGGTCAAAATCAATTTCAAACCCGTCATTTTCTTCTCCCGACAGAACATCAAGCAGCTCTTCTACAGGCGCAGAAATTAATCCTCCAACTTTTGCCCGGGCAACAGTTTCCCTACATTTGAGGAGTACAGAATCTCTTCTTGGGAAAAATACCAGATTCTCCTTATAGCGGCTTTCCAAACACTGAGGCTCTATCTCCACCAGTTTGCACAACAGTACCTCCCTGGCATATGAGAACCATGGGTATGCGGTAACCAGGGACTGCAGCCTTGAAACCTCCATCTCCTGTATGTTCAATTGTCTTTCCAATTCTACCAGTTTGCTACAGTTGCATTAAAAATATCTTCAACCAAAATTTCAACTATATCATCCACAAGTTGTGCCTCTACAGAATCCAGAGATAAGTTTGAATCATAATCCTGGAATGCCACAAAAGATTTGTCAAAATCCTCATTAGGATATTTTCTGTTCTTGAATGTAATCTTTACCGTAATAGTAAGTCTGTTTTGTGCTGCAACCTCCTGGGATGTTACAGCAGTAGGAGTGACATCATATGATGTAATGGCACCGCTTACCTCCAGGTCACCTCCATCTTCTATCATCTCCAACTTTGTAAGTTTCCTGTATTTTTCCTGCAAGGCAACGGTTAGAGTGTTGCTCAAGGTTGGGTTTATCTTCATTGCCTGATTGTCAATATTGTATACCGAGATAGTATGGACATCTGGGGCAATGGATGTATCATTAAACTTGTATATGCCGCATGCTGCCAAAGCCGGCATTAACAGCAAAATAAGGAAAATATGTTTAGCTTTCATGTATTATTCCTCCTCAAGATTAAGCTCTTTTATCTTTCTGTAGAGCGTCCTTTCTGAGATTCCAAGAGCCTCTGCGGCATCTTTTTTATTGTCAAATTTCTTTATGGCCTTTCTTATCAATGCATCAGTTGCATTAGGGATGGACAAATCCTCTATATAATCTGCCTCTTCTGTTATCTGTGCGTCCTGGGTATGGTCCTCAACAACTGTTGCAGATACTACTGGTTCAACTGGCATTACAGAAGCTGGAGAAACAGGCTGCATTGCCGCTGCAGCAGGCATTGTAGGGGTGGCAATCATTGGAAGTACAGGCATCTCAGATGGGGTAGCGACAGCTCCTCCACTTAACCTTTCCAAATCTTGCCTCAATGATTGCACTTCATATTGCAATTGTTGCAGCATGGCCATGTAGAATTTCTCCCTTTCATTAACAAAATCTCCGCTTTGGGCCTCTGAGCCAAGTACAGGAAGGTGTTCAGGACCGTCTGCAGGGAGATATTTCTGCAATATTTTAGGCTCAATAATTCTCTCTTCTTCCAATACTGACATTTGCTCTGCAACACTTTTGAGCTGTCTTACGTTGCCTGGCCATCTGTATTGGGAAAGCATTGCGGCTGCTGCAGGAGTGAGCTTAATTGCCGGCATTTTGTATCTCTGGGCAAAGTCTACGGCAAATTTTGTGAACAGAAGATTTATATCTGCAACCCTCTCTCTAAGTGCAGGTATGACAATGGGAACAGTATTTAATCTGTAATAAAGGTCTTCCCTGAACTTGCCGTGCTTTATTGCATGCGGCAAATTTATATTAGTGGCAGCAACAACCCTCACATTGGTTTTCTGAACTTTTGAAGAACCTACTTTTATGAACTCTCCCGTCTGGAGAACCCTGAGCAACCTCACCTGAGTTGTAAGGGGGAGCTCCGCAACCTCATCAAGGAAGATTGTCCCTCCATTTGCGGTTTCAAAGTATCCTTTTCTGGTTTCATAGGCTCCGGTAAAAGCTCCTTTTTCATGACCAAAAAGTTCTGAATCTATAGTTCCCTCCGGAATTGCTCCGCAGTTTACTGCTATATAGGTGCCGTGTTTACGTGAACTGTTCTGATGTATGATTTGTGGAATTACTTCTTTTCCAACGCCACTCTCACCGGTTATCAGAACAGACAGATCTGTGTTGGCAACCTGCACAGCAACCTCCAGAGCCCTCATAAGGACCGGATCATTGCCTATAATGTCAAATCTTTGCTTTATATTCTGTAATTCCATAATCTGCAAAGTTAAAAATTTTCTACTGCATAAAATTATAATTCCAAAAATGATTAGGAATAATTATATTTGCAATTAAATAAAATAACAAACTATTATGAAAAAAAGCATTCTATTTGCATTTGCATGCCTTCTAATGGCTGCGTGCAGCAACCCTTCCAAGATGGCAACATTACAGAGTGCCATAGAGACAGATGTGGTATGCAATACTGGTAACGGTGCAAATTCTCAGGTTCTTGAGGCTGTAGCCGGTAAGATTACTGCAACTTATACAGTAAAATTCCCTGCAAAATATTTCTTGAGCGAGGCAATATTGAACATTACACCAGTTCTTGTATATGAGGGCGGTGAGGTAGTAGGTCCTGTTATGACACTTCAGGGTGACAAAATTATGGACAACTACAATGTGATTTCTTACAAGAATGGTGGTAAGGCTTCAAAGAGTGTTGTGTTTGATTACAAACCAGGTATGGAGAAAGCTGTCCTTGAGCTTAGAGCTGTAGTTTACAATGCAAGCAGAAGCAAACAATATAAATTTGCTCAGCCTTACAAATTGGCTGACGGTACAAACTGCACTTACATGTTGGTAAAAACAGAGGGAAAACCTTCTTTTGAGCAGGATGATTACCAGAAAATCATTCTTGAGCAGAAAGAATCTCAGATCCTTTACGGCATGAACCAGTCAAATGTAAGAAACAACCAGCTTAAGAGTGCCCAAATGAAAGAGTTTGAGCAATTCTTGAAGGAGGCACAGGAAGATGAGCGCAGAACAATTGTTTCAAATGACATCATTGCTTATGCATCACCTGATGGAAGCCTTAAACTAAACAGCAAACTTTCTGAGAACAGGGCAAAATCTGCAGAGACTGCATTTGTTAAAACTATCTCAAAGAAAGCTAAAGTTAAAAACATTCCTTTAAACGTTTCACAGATCTCTGAGGACTGGGAAGGATTCCAGGAGTTGGTTCAGGCTTCAGACATTGAGGACAAGGACCTTATCTTGCGTGTACTTTCAATGTACTCGGATCCTGCAGTAAGAGAGCGTGAGATCAAGAACATGAGTGCAGTATTCAAGACATTGGCAGATAAAGTTCTTCCTGCTTTGCGTAGAGCAAGATTTGTGGCAAATGTTGAGTATAAGAACTGGACAGACGAGGAGCTTACACAGATCATCAACGAGAATATGGACCAGTTGGATGAGGAGGCTCTACTTTACGGAGCAACTTTGTTTGATAAGGATGAGGCTAAAGTTGAGATCTTTAAGGCTGCAGCCAATAAATACAACAGCAGCAGAGCTTACAACAACCTTGCAGCTATAAGCCTTAAGAAACATAAAACAGATGAGGCTAAAGCATACTTGGCTAAAATGAATGACAAAACAGCAAGCTACTATAACAATATGGCAGTTGTTTCTATGCAGGAGGGCAACTTTGATGCAGCAGCAGGTTATTTGGCTAAAGCAGGAGACCTTCCTCAGGCAAAAGAGAATATGGGTGCATTGCTTATCCTTAATGGTGACTACAGCAGCGCAGCTACTGCACTTGAGGGTACAGCAGATTTCAATGAGGCTTTGATCAATATACTTAACGGAAATATAGATAAAGCTGAGGCTGTTGTGGCAAATGCAAAATGTCCTTGCAAATCTTACCTTAAAGCTATTATTGCTGCACGTAAAGGCAATAACGCTCAGGCTAAAGAGTTCTTGAAAGTTGCAGCTAAAGATGAGAAACTTGCAAAAAGAGCACAGAAAGATATTGAGTTTGTAAATCTATAATATCTTTTTGACAGTATAACCGGAGCCCGCCGCATGGTGGGCTCTGTTGTTTTATAATTAAATTATACACAAATTTGCACTGGATGTCCACAAAACTTAAGGCACAATGAGCAAAGAACTGGCACTCTTTACAAATACATATCCATACGGCACAGGAGAGACTTTCCTTGAGCAGGAGGCACCCATAGTCTTTGGGGAATTTGAGAAGGTACATATCTTCCCGATGTATATACCACAGGGGGATTCCATTCCCACCGCAAGAGCTCTTCCGGCAAATGCAGTTGTCCACAAGCCGCTGTTGCCGTTTGATCATAAGGACAAATGGGGGCTCCTTATGGGAGGTGTATTCTCTTTGGCACCTTTGGGGTTTGCCTTAAAGGAATTTATAGGGGAGAAAATATATACCAATGGCAGGAAAGGGTGGTTATGGTCCAATTATTTGTGCATTATCCGTTCAATCCTTGGAAACAGGAGTGTGATGAAAGAGGTGATGCAGGTGCTGGAAAAATGTAGTGTGGCCTATTTTTACTGGGGGGACAAATCTGCTCTGATGGTGCCGTTCCTTAAAGAGAAGATGGGTAAGAGGGCTCCAAAGTTTGTAGTGAGATTCCATGGTTCTGATCTTTATGAGTATGCAAAGGGATATCTCCCGTTCAGGGAGAAACTTTATGGTGCATTGGATTATGCAGTGCCTATCTCAGACAACGGTGCAGAATATATAAGGGAAAACTACAGGAACCAGCCTGGAGAGATAAAAGTTTTCAGATTAGGAAGCTTTTACCATAGTGATGCTTGTCCAAATCTTGGAGCTCCGGTCCCAGTGGCTCAGGGGGCTGCAGACATTGCCGGTGCATATAATGTAATAAGCTGCTCTAATGTAATTGAACTTAAGAGGGTACATCTGTTGGCTGTTGCAATGCTTTATCTTGAGAGGGATGCCCAGCTTGCGGCATCAATAAAGGAGAAGGGGATAAGCCATATATGCTGGACCCATATTGGGGATGGTCCGCTTTTGCAGGAGATTAAGGAGCTGGTAATTGCCAATGGCCTTCCGGAGGGATATGAGGGAGAGGTTACCCCAGTGGCATTCAATTTTACAGGGGCAATGCCACACAGTAAGGTTATGGAATACTATCAGACACATTATACAGACCTGTTTGTGCAGGTAAGCCGCTCTGAGGGGGTGCCAGTTTCAATAATGGAGGCACTTTCATACGGAACCCCAGTAATGGCAACACAAGTGGGAGGAGTGCCGCAATTGTTGCCTGCGGGATGCAGCTGGGGAAAGCTTGTTCCAAAGGAGATTACCGCCCAGGAGTTGGCGCAGGAACTTAAAGACTGGATACTCAGGAGTCTGGAGCTCCCTGAGTTTTACTTGGCGCTGGTTGCCCGCAAGGAGTGGGAGAAGAACTGGGACAGCAGAAAGAATTATGCAAGTTTTGCTGCTTGGCTCAAATCCATTGAATGAATGCCCTTAAAAAGAAAAGCCCCTGAGATCACTATCAGGGGCTTTGTCCTTTCTGTAAAGAGGGGAGATTATACGGTCATGATCTCTTTCTCTTTAGCTGCAATGATCTCATCAATTTTCTTGTTGAAAGCGTCAGTCTCTTTTTGGATAGTTGCCTCAGCATCTTTGCATACATCCTCAGGAAGACCCTCTTTCTGATATTTTTTATGGGCATCAACAACCTCTCTTCTTGCATTTCTTACACTAACCTTAGCGGTCTCACCCTCGGTCTTTGCCTGTTTTACAAGTTCTTTTCTGCGATCCTCAGTAAGGGCAGGGATGTTTATTCTTATCTGCTCACCGTTATTTGCGGGGGTAAAGCCAAGATTGGCATCCATGATAGCTTTCTCAATGGTAGGGATAAGTTTCTTCTCCCATGGCTGGATAAGGATGGTTTTTGCATCAGGTGTATTGATGCTTGCTACCTGTGGAAGCGGAGTAGCTGAACCGTAATAGTCAACCATTACAGAGTTGAATACAGCAGGGTTTGCCTTGCCTGCCCTGAAGTTTTTCAATTCTTCTTCCAAGTGCGCAACAGCTTTGTTCATTTTCTCTTTAGCCTGCGCAATACATTCTTTAGAAACGCTTATTTCCATATCTCCAAGTATTAAAATTTCTATTTGTTTGAAACTACAGTACCAACTTTGTCACCCTGCATAAGATTATAAAGGTTGTTTACCTTGTTCATGTCAAATACAATGATTGGCATATTGTTCTCTTTGCAAAGCGCAAAGGCAGTCTGGTCCATAATTCTTAGGTTATCTGCCAATGCCTTGTCAAATGTTAGTGTATCGTATTTTGTGGCTGTAGGGTCTTTCTCTGGATCTGCGGTGTATACACCGTCAACTCTGGTACCTTTAAGAAGAGCATCAGCCTCAATTTCACAGGCTCTTAGTGCAGAAGCCGAGTCAGTTGTAAAGAACGGGTTTCCTGTACCGCCTGCAATGATTGCAACGCCTCCGCGCTCCATAACCTCAACGGCTTTCTCTTTTGCATAATATCTGGCCATAGGCTCCATAGGTGTAGAGGTAAAAACTTCAGCCTCAATACCTTCTGACTGTATGCTCATTGAAAGTCCTATACTGTTTATTACGGTAGCCAGCATACCCATCTGGTCACCTTTAACGCGGCTGAACCCTTTGCCTACACCAGAAACACCTCTGAAAATGTTACCTCCGCCAATCACTATTGCTATCTGTACACCGCTTTTGGCAACTTGAGCTATCTCCTTGGCGTATTGGGTCATCATATTTACATCCAAACCAACCCCTTTTTCGCCTCCTAGACTCTCTCCGCTCAACTTTAGTAATATCCTGTTATACTTCATATTTTTTTAGAATAAATGTAAAACAAAAGTAGCCAAAGATTATGAAAATTGCAACTAAGAGTTTATCTTTGTATCCCAGATGCGCATTCTTGTGTCATCTGGCTTAACAGACAGAATAATTATTAATACAAAAATTTGATATGGCTAATATCTTTACATCTTCAATTGGGAAGAAGCTGATTATGAGTATCAGTGGCTTGTTCCTTATCGTGTTCATGTGCGTTCACGCTTTTGTAAACGGTCTTTCACTAATCAGTGATGAGGCATTCAATGCAGGTTGCGAGTTTATGGCTTTGCCAGTGGTTTCAGTTATGGTTCCAGTTCTTGCAGCAGGTTTTGTTTTTCACATTATTTATGCTTTTGTTCTTAACGCTATGAACTACAAAGCAAGAGGAACTCAGAGATATGCTGTAGCAAACAAGGCACAGACTGATGACTGGGCATCTAAAAACATGTTGGTACTAGGTGTTATTGTTCTTGGCGTGATGGCTTTCCACCTTTCTCACTTCTGGGCAAAAATGCAGCTTCCAATGTTTATGGGTCAGGAGTACACTCATGACGGTGCAGCTCTTCTTAAAGTAACTTTCAAACCTCTATGGGTTGTTGTTCTTTATGTTGTTTGGTTCGTAGCCCTTTGGTTGCACATGAACCACGGTTTCTGGAGCGCATTCCATACTCTAGGCCTTAACAACAATATCTGGATGTGCCGTTGGAAAGTTGCAGGAATAGTAGTTTCTTCAATTATTGTACTAGTATTCATTGCTGTTGCAGTTAAAGCTTACTTGGTAGCAAACGGTATTTGCTGCTGCTAATTGCAACTAAACAAATAAATCCCTTATAATCCCGTCTGACACAAAAAGTTTGTTGGACGGGATTTTTATTTTATCTCCTTCTGCAATAAGGTTGCCAAGGCTGCAATGGTGGGCAATATCGCTCTTTATCTCCCGTAGAAATGCCTGGTTGAGGTTGCTGGTATCAACACCTGCAACTGTTCTGAGTCCAAGCATAATAGACTCATTAAATATATCTCTTTCAGAGAGTTCTTCATAGCTGCCAAATATACCTGCAAGTGGAGTTTCTGCAAGATAATGTTTGCAGTAGCCGCTTACACTGTTTTTGTTCCATAGCCTCATTTGGCCGTTGTATGAGTGCGCGGCAGGGCCAAGACCAATGTAGGGCTCCTTGGTCCAGTATGAACTGTTGTGCCTCGATTTCAGAAGTTCTCCTGTTGCGGTGTCCTTTTTTGCAAAGTTGGATATTTCGTATTGGAAGTATCCTTTTTTGCCAAGGAATTGTTGCATGGTGGAGTACTGGTTATGGCAGATGTTGTCGGGAAGAAGTTCATATTTCCCGTTCTCATATAGTTTGCCAAGGGCGCTGCCTGGCTCAATGCTCATCTGGTAGGCAGATATGTGCTCCGGAGAAAGTTCTGTGATTTTGACAAGGTTATACTCCCAAAGCTCATCTGAGAGGGGATTGTATCCAAAGATAAGATCAAGGCTTATGTTGTTGAAACTTGCGTTGCGCAGATTGTAAAAAGCCTCTTCTCCTTCAATGGCTTTGTGTCTGCGGTTCATCCATGTCAGGTGATCATCTACAAAAGATTGTATCCCCATGCTTACCCTATTGAACCCTTCATTGTGGAGCTCTTTGGCATATTGTGGGGTAATGTCATTTGGGTTTACCTCTATGCTTACCTCTGTGGGAGATATACCAAAAGCCCGTATTATTTTATTAAGGATTTCTCCCAATATATGGGGTGAAAAAACGGAAGGGGTTCCGCCACCAAAATAAATTGTTTGTGGCGCAACCCCCGTATTGTCAAAAAAATATTTTCTGTGCTCTATCTCTTTGTGCAGTGCTTTAATGTACTTCTCCCTGTACTCTTTACCCTTTACAGAGTAGAAATTACAGTATGTGCAAAATTGTCCGCAAAACGGAATATGTACATAAACTCCTGCCACCCCTTCTATCTTAGAAGTACATCAGCTGAGCCAAGTTTGCCCTCTGTGGTGTATGCCTCTACACTGTATACACCTTTGGTAAACTGCTCACCGTACTCAAAGTAAATGCAAATTTCCACCTCATCACCCTGATAATCTACCTCTCTTGAAGCTGAGTAAATCATCTCCTCTCCCCCAGCGGTAAACATTTGCATAGGGTTCTGGGTCATGAGAATTCCGTCCGGACCTTTTACTCTCAAGTATACAATTCTAGGACCCTTCTTGGCAATTGTGTTCTCTACAAGATAAATGCAGCTCTTAAGCTTAGCAACACGGCTGCTGCGGTCCGATTCCTTGCCGCTTGCATTTATGCCTATTACGCTCATTCCTCTTCCTTTTACAATTGATCCCAATTCAACCTGCTTGCCAAGCTCCTCTGTTGTAGATCTTAGGTTCTCATATTTGTTTTTGCTCTCTTTTGCCTCTTTCTTTGCTGTAGCTGCGGCAACTCTAAGCTCATTATTGAGAGTATTTAGTGAGTCAATCTGTTTGATGTAACCGCGCATGATTGATCTTAGAGTGCCAAGCTCTCTCTCGTATTTGAGCAGTTTGGCCTTGTTGTTGGCCTCCGTTTTCTTTACTCTCTCTATAAGTTGTGCAACTTTCTCCCTCTCCAGCATAAGTTCTGCGTTAAGGGTGTCATTTGCAGTTGAAAGGTTAGCATAGTCATTCTGCAGTTCTACCATCTGTGCGGTAAGATCATCTTTCTCTATAGTAAGGTCATTTATAATGCTGTTCCTGTCCACGAACACATAAATAAGCACTCCCAACAAAACAACTGCTACAGCAGAGAGCGCAATAATGATTTTCTTGTAATTATTCTCCATATATGTATATTTTTAGGATAGCGCAAAAATAACAAATTTTATTAAATTTGTCCCGCTTATATTAATTAGTATCGGTTTATATACAATTCCCCATGAAAAATTTGGTTGCAGGCGTAGATGTTGACGGATTCAGGACAACATACGCTCTTGTAGACGAGTTTGGCAAGATTTATGCCAAAGGCAGTTTCCCGACAGCTGACCATAAAGAGTTTAAGCATTATGTGGCAAGGATTAAAGAGGAGATTGATGCCCTGTCTGATGCTTTGGGAACTCCTCATAAAATAGCAGCAGTAGGGATAGGAGCACCAAACAGCAATTACTATACGGGAGATATTGAGAATGCTGCCAACCTTATATGGAAAGGGAAACTTCCCATAGGACAGCAACTGAGCCAGCTGTTTGATAATAAACCTGTAGTTGTTACAAATGATGCTAATGCTGCCGCCATTGGAGAGATGTATTATGGTGGAGCGAAAGGGATGAAGCATTTTGTTGTAATAACATTGGGTACAGGATTGGGAAGCGGTATTGTAGTAGATGGGAATGTGCTGTATGGAAATGACGGTTTTGCGGGGGAGTTGGGGCATATTATGGTAAAGAGGGACAGTGGCAGGGAGTGTGGATGTGGCAGGAAAGGCTGTCTTGAGACATATGCTTCATCAAAAGGTGTAAAGAGGACAGCGCTAGAACTTTTGGCACAGTCTGAAGAACCAAGCCGGTTGAGAAGTATCCCACAACAGGATCTTACCTCCAAAGAAATAGCTAATGCTGCCAAGCAGGGTGATGCAATTGCAAAAAAAAGTTTTGAGATAACAGGAGAATTTTTGGGGGAGGCACTAGCCAATTTGGTTGCCATCTCCTCTCCTGAGGCTATTTTCTTGTGCGGTGGTGTTGCCAATGCCGGAGACCTTATTCTCAATCCAACCAGAAAAGCTATGGAGAAGAATCTTCTTCCATTGTGGAGAGGGAGGATTAAATTAACGCTTTCTTCTTTGGAATATGAAAATGCCCCTATCTTGGGCGCGGCAGCGCTTGCAATTAAAGAGATAGAGAAGAAGAAGGCCGTAGTTGCCAGAAGAAAAGTTTTTTAAGAAACCAATTAACATTATGAATATGAAATATTTTATCAGATCTGTAAAGTACTTTGTGTACTTTGCCTTTATGTGTGGAATTATACTTGTACTTACATTCCATTTTTCAGTAAAACCGGAGGGCCTTACCCTTATGGATATGCTTATGGTGGATGGTTCCATTTATAAAATGCTTGCTTTTTTTGTAGCGGTTGCAGCAGTTTATCCAGCTTTGGGTTTCCAGAAAAAACCTGTTTATGTGTCTAATGTAAAGGAGCACCGTAAGGAGATTGTTGAGCTTTTTGAGAATGCCAATTATGTGATTGCGCAAGAGAGTGCAACTTCAATTACCTTTAAATTACGTAATCCTTTTTTGCGCGTTTTGCGTTTATGTGAGGATTATGTTACAATTGATTATGCAGAAAACCCTATAATCATTGATGGCCTAAGGAAAGATGTGTTGAGATTTGGTAGAGGTATAGAGTATATCTGCAGAGAGGATCAGCAGTAGTATATTTGGGGAACCCTTAAAAAGAGTAATGATATGAAGGTTGTAAAAAAATATACAGACCTGTTTAGCGCAAACGTTGCCAAAGGGATGTTGGAGAACGCAGGAATAACTGCGGTTATCCTTAATGAGAACACCCCTATTTGGGCAGGCGTATGCAATTCAGATTTGTTAGGTATAGAGCTGGTGGTGTCTGATGAGGATTACTCAGAAGCCTGCATGCTTATTGCGGCAGCCTCCAACGCTGAGTAGAACTCTTCACCCCATTTCCTGATGATAGGTCCGCGTAGAAATTTGTATACGGGGACCTTTTCTTTTTTGCCCTTTTCAAATGCACATTTGCAAATATTCCATCTGTGCAGGTTCAAAGCCTGAACTCCGTTTGAAAGGGTACTTACTCTAATTGGATATAGCGCACATGAAATTGGCTTCTGAAACTTGCATTCTCCTTTACAGTAGGCAAGCTCCGTAGCGCAGAAGCAGTTGTGGTTTTCATCAAAGCTGGTGTAAACACACTCTTCATTGTTAACAAGAGGTGTTACAAGATCACCATCCTGGTCCACAACTCCAAATCCCTGTTTGTGCAATGCATATTTCCCCTCTGGGGTCATATACTTGCTATAGTTGTCATACTCTTTTCTAAAGGCATCAACTTCATCAGCCTCAAGAGGTGCTCCGCTGTCGCCAATAATGCAGCAACATCCGTGGCATTTTTCAAAGTCACAGGCAAAATACTCTGTAAGTATCTCTGACGAGACAAGGCATCCCCCTATCTCGAAAATGAATGATCTGTCTCTTGTTATCATTTTTACAAGTCAAAAAATTCTCTAATAAACTGGTTTTCTCTGAACAGGTTTTGTGTATTTACATCCTGGGTTGTACCCTCCATAACAACAGAAATAAGATTACCTCTTCTGTACACTTTGTCCACAAACTCTTTAAACATCTGAGGTGTTATGCCTGATATTGTAGTTGAGTATCCCGACAGCATCTCTTTCTCGGCCAGATAGCCCATTGAAATGGCATCCACCCAATACCTGTTTTTGGTCCTGGCTGTCATTTCCCTCTGTTTGAATGTCTCTATCAATGAGTTGAATTCATCGGGAGCCAGGCCGTTGTATGCAATATTCTCCAATTTGGACTTTATTATGCTTTCTATTTTTGTGGCACCTGCGCTGTCTGTTTTGAATTTCATCCGGCACATCATTATCTCTTCCGGATAATACTTCAAATTTGAGCTGATGCTGTTTTTAGGAGAAAGTTCTTTTATGGTTGCCTTTGAACACTCATCCTGGAGGTATTTTGTCAAAAGTCCTGTAAGAATTACGTTCTGCTGGGTTACAGGTGTGCCGCATGAAAGGGTTATATCTACGTATGTCTGAGGTATAACCATCTGGTGCAGAAAACGTCTGGATACTTTCCCTTTTGTTGCGTAATCAGGTATGGTAAACCAATCCTCAGTATCGTTGGAAGTGGGCAGTGTGCATAAGTATTTTATGATGCATTCTCTCATTTTATCTATTCCAACATTGCCTGCAAAAACAAACAGGAAGTCTGCAGGATTTGCCAACCTTTGTTTTATAATGTCCTGTACCTTGTAATAATCCAACTGGTCTACATATTCTTTAGAATAGGTAGGCAAAAAACGTTTGTTGCTGTGTCCGTAATACTGTACGGAATCTTCAAAAACTTTTACTGGGGAGAGCTTGCGGTATAGGGCTTCATAGCTTTTCCCTCTCTTGTAAATGTCAAAAGAGTTGTAGTCATTTTGCCTTTGGGTAAAGTTCATATTTATAAGGTGGAAGAACTTGTCCATATTCTCCACTTTTGAGTATCCGTACAGTTCTTCCATGTAGTCATTTATTCCTACCTGAAGCGACATGTTGTTGTATAGGAAAAGCTTGTCCCATGTGCTTCGGGAGAAACCGCCTACAGCGCTCAGATTGGCAATGTCGCTTATATACAAAGAGAGATCCCTGCCCATGTCTGAGTTGGATACGGATAGTCCTCCTTTACTCACAGCCCTGAATGATAATGTATCCAGTGATCCTGATGTCTGTTTGAACATTACATTTATTCCATTTGAAAGTGCAAATGATGTAGTTCCAGAAAGAGGATCATAATTCTCTGCAATAATTGATGCTGCCGCCCCGCCAGAGATGAATTTGGGCCACTCAATTTTCTCTTTTTTAATGTTGCTGTAATCAGATTTTGACAAAGTGTTTACAAATGCTGTCTGGATTCTCTCAACAGAAGGGTTCTCCATACCATCAACCTGTGGCATGCTGCACAGAATGGCCACACCATCTTTCTGTCCTAAAAGAGCTGCTGCATATGCGTTTATATCTCGTAGCCTTATAGCAAAGAGAATCTCCTTCATTATTGTAAAATGCATCTCTATGCTGGCAAGTGATGTCCCTTTGAAATAGTGCTCCTTTACCCTTTGCATAAATAGGGAGTTAGGCTGGGAGAAACGGTTGTCATAAAGAAGTTCCAGCTCTGAGAAATAATTGTCCTTTGAACTTATGAATTCCTGGTTGCCAAAACCCTTTGACGCAAGAACATTGATTTCACCGCTCATAAATGCAATTGCAGAATAAAGTGTTGCAGGCAAAGTTTCAAAAGAGATTGAGAAGGAATCCATGTTTGCCATATTCAGGAATTTGCCATTCTCTATCCTCACATTTGTAATAGGGAGATTTTGGCTTACAATGCCGCTCTGTATTCTGCCATAAAGCAGTGTTGATATAGCATAATCAAAGTATGCCTCAATATATGGTACATTGGTAAGTTTGTATTTTCCCAATAGAGGCTTGCGCTGGAAATTGATGGATACGGTGGTCTTGTCATACTCAGGGTCCTTGTTTATAACAACTTGGGTCCCCTTTATCATTTTAGGGGTGTAATAATTCCTTTTTTCTGTTTTCAGCGGTTTGGGAATGGTGGCAAAAATTGATTTTATTTGGGTTTCAATCTTGCCAGGGTCTATGTCTCCTACTACAAATACAGCCTGCAAATCTGGTCTGAACCATCTGTAGTAGAAATTTCTCAATTCTTTAGAAGAGTATGAGTCAAGCTCATTTATCTGCTCCGGGGTGATGGCTTTTGCGTATGGACTCCTTGGATAGAGTTTTTTAATGTGCATTTCATCTATCCTCTCTTTTGCATCCCATTTTTCAATGAGGGTATTTTTGAGCATAGGCATTGCCTTTGCTATATCCTCCTCGTCAATGTTTATGGATGACATCCAGTTGTATAACACAAGAAGTGTAGAGTCTATGGTGTTCTGGTTTTTTACCGGAACATTTTCCAGAGTGTACATGATTTCATCTTCACCTGTCTCAAATTTGATATCCTTTGTGTCCAGGCCAAGGGTATTCAGATACACCATAATGGTAGAATCTGTAAAGTTTCTGGTTCCTCTGGTAGAGAGGAGCTCAAGCATGCGGCACATACCTTTTTGGTTGTTTTCCTCCAGAACAGTTCCAACTTTTTGTCCTACGGCAAAATCGGCCCTCCCTTTTATTGCAGGGTTTTTCATTATGTAGTATGTAAGGCCGTTGGCAAGGCGACCGGTCTTTATTCTTGGGTCGTCGGGAAGGGGAAGCGGATCAATTTCCTGTGCCATAACATTGCTGCTCAGGAGAATTGACAGTGCTATTGATAGTGCCAGGTACAATTTTTGTATCATAGGATGCAACTTTTAAAGTTGATGTAAAACACAAAAATACAAACTTTATATCTGTTTTTTGATTCTATATCTATTTTTTTTAATTTTGTCATTCTATAAAAGAACAGGACTAGTAAAAACAAACAACAAATACTTAAAACAATGAAAAAGATTGCTAAATTTTTCGCAGCAGCTGTTATCGCTCTTTCTCTAGGAGTTGCTGCAAATGCACAGGACCTTAATCAGGCAACCGAATTATACAACAATGCAGCTACAGCCCTTAATGAGGGCAACAATGCCGGTGCTTTGGAAAATTTCCAGAAAGCATTGGAGATGGCATCTGCTCTAGGTGAGGAGGGTGCTGCACTTGCTACAGACTGTAAAGGCATTATCCCTAAACTTCTTCTTCAGATGGGTAAAGAGGCTGCCAATGCAAAGGATATGGACAAAGCAATTGAGCTTATCGGCCAGGCAGAGAAACTTGGTACAGAGTACGGTTTGGCAGAGGTTGCTACTGATGCTAAAGAGTTGGTTCCTCAGCTTTACCTTGCAGAGGGTAACTCTCTTTTGAATGAGAAAAATTTTGCAGGTGCTGCTGCAATGTACCAGAAAGTTCTGGACCTTAACGGTGAGAACGGTGTTGCATGGTTGAGATTAGGTATGGCTAAAGCTAACTCTGGTGACACAGAGGGCGCTGTTGCTGCTTATACCAAAGCTTCTGAGTTTGGTCAGAAAGATGCTGCATACAAACAGCTTGGTAACATCTACGGTAAAGCTGCACAGGCAGCTTACAAAGCTAAAAACTTTGCAGGTACTTTGGAGAACGTTCTTAAAGCAAACGAGTACGGCTTTACAAAATTGAACGTATACGGAGGTATGGCTGCTTTCAATCTTAAGAAATATGACCAGACTATCTCTCTATTGGAGGGTGATACTTCAGTAAACGCAAGATACTACTTGGCAAGAGCTTATGAGGCTAAAGGCAATAATGCTAAAGCTTGCGAGAACTACAAAGCCATTACTTCAGATAAAAACTTTGGCGCTTACGCAACCAGCAAAGTTGGAACACTATGCAAATAGAGCTTGAGCTGCTGGCTCCGGCAAAAAATAAAAGTATCGGCATTGCAGCAATAAACTGTGGTGCCGATGCTGTATATATTGCAGGCCCAAAATTTGGAGCAAGAGAGGCCGCCGGCAACAGTATCTCTGATATTGCAGAGCTGGTGGAGTATGCCCATAAGTTTGGAGCCAAAGTGTATATGGTTGTAAATACCATATTGTACGAGCATGAACTGGAGCAGGCAAGAGAGAGCATCATTGAGGCCTACAAGATAGGGTGTGATGCCATAATTGTGCAGGATCTTGCACTTTTGAAAATGGACCTTCCTCCAATAGAATTGTTTGCCTCTACACAAACCAACATACGCACACCGCAGCAGGCCCGTTGGCTTGAATCATTGGGATTCAGCAGACTTATCCTGGCAAGGGAACTCAGTTTGCAGCAGATAGCTGCAATAAAAGAGGTTACAACTGCGCCGTTGGAGTCATTTGTGCATGGAGCCTTATGTGTGAGCTACAGCGGACAATGCTATTTGAGCCAGAAAATAACCCAGAGAAGTGCAAACAGAGGTTGCTGTGCCCAGGCATGCAGGTCTCTGTATACTGTTGTAGATTCAGCCGGAAAGGAGCTTGTAAAAGACTTCCCTATCCTTTCTCTCAAAGACTTGAATCTGAGTAATTATATCCCTCAGATAGTTAAGGCTGGTATAACATCCTTCAAGATAGAAGGGCGCCTTAAAAACGAATCATACATAAAGAATATAGTGCTGCTGTACCGCCGCAAAATAGATGAGTTCCTGGCAACTGACAGCAACTACAAAAAGGCCTCATATGGAAATTGCACAGGCGGTTTTACCCCCAATGCCAATGCTACATTCAATAGGGACTATACCACCCTTTTTATTGATGGCAAGAGGGGCCGATGGCAAAGCCGCAACGGTGCAAAATACCTGGGAGAATATATTGGAACAGTAAAAAGTGCAGGCAGCAACAGATACGGTCAGCTTCATTTTACATACGATCTTCTTCCCGACAAACAATCCATCAGCAATGGTGACGGATTGTGCTTTGTAACTGCATCAGGAGAAATTTTGGGAGCCAGGGCAAATACCTGCAATGGGAATATGGTTGCAACCACGGAGAAGCTGCAGGTAAAAGCGGGGAACAAGATTTACCGCAACTATAATATAGCGTTTGAAAAGGAGATGGAGAGGCTTTCTCCTGTAAGGATAATTGATGTAGCTGTAGAGGTTGAGGAAAAAGATGGAGGATTTTTCTTTAAGGCAACCACGCAGGAGGGGATAAGCATAACCTACGCCTTGCAGCAGACTCCAGAATTCGCACGCAACACGGAAACGGCACTGGAAGGAATCCGCAGGCAGCTGGGCAAAACTACAGACCATTTCTCGTTTACTGTAACCAAAATAAATGTAAAGAATGCTCCGTTCTTCCCTGCTTCTGCCCTTAACGGAATAAGGAGGGAGATGGCTACCATGCTGGCTCATCAGATAAAGAAGGTGACCGATGCGGCTAGAGAGGAGGCAGCACAGGCATTTGTAAAAAGGAAAAATGGAGCCAGCCCAATTGAAGTTTCTCCAGAACTTACCTACCTTGCAAACTGCTCAAATTCATTGTCCCGGGAGCTTTATGCCTCTTTGGGGGCAAACAGCATAAACCCTGCATACGAACTTGAACCAGCTCAGGATGCTGAGCTTATGCGTACCAAGTATTGTATAAAATATGAATTGGGATTATGCCCAAATTATAAAACAAGATGGACTGAAGATAAAGGGTACAGGAACAATATTGGCAAGGAGCAGTATAAAGAGCCTTTTTATCTGTTGAACGGAAAAAACAGGTTGCAACTCAAATTTGACTGTGCAAATTGTGAGATGTTGGTAATTGGATAAAAAGATGTAAATTTACACTATGCAATTTTCTCAGGTAATAGGGCAGAAAGAGGTTATAGACAATCTCCGCAATATGGTGGATTCCCAAAGAATGCCCCACGCGGTGCTGTTTACCGAGAAAGCAGGTTGTGGAGCGCTGACTATAGCTCTGGCAACATTGCAGTATATGTTTTGCACCCATAAACAGAATGGAGAGTCATGCGGGGAGTGCAGCAATTGCATTAAAATAAGCAAGCTGGTGCATCCCGATATCCATTTTGCCTTTCCTGTTAACACATCCAAGACAATAGGTGGGGACAAAAGGGGAGATGTTGAGATGTTCTATGGAGCTTGGAGAGACCTTGTAGCTCAAAATCCCTATTTTGGGGAGCAGCATATGTATAACGCATTTGGAATTGAGAACAAATTGGGTACAATAAGTGTTGCTGAAGCCTCTTCAATGATGAGGAAGTTGAGTTTGAGTGCATATGAAGGAGGTGCAAAAGTAATGCTCATAATGTTTCCCGAACGCCTTACTGTGGAGGCGGCAAACAAGCTCCTTAAAAGTTTGGAGGAACCGTTAAGCGGTACTTACTATTTTTTGATCTCACATAATCCTGAGAAGATAATCACAACTATCCTCTCAAGATGCAGGATAGTACAAGTGCCTCCAATAGAAACTGGTATTTTGCAGTTGAAATTGCAGCAAAGTAACGGAGTCTCTCCAGAAGATGCCTGCTTTTGGGCAAGATGCTCTGCAGGAAGCTATGGCAAGGCGCTTGAGTTAATAGCCAGAGAAGAGGAGCAGAGCAGCAATTACAACATGTTCATCTCAATATTGGAAAAGGGGATAAGCAAAGACCTTGTAGGGATGGTGGACATTTGGGAGCAGATAGCATCATATGGCAAAGAGGTGCAGAAGCAAATTTGCCTTGAGGGGAGTGAGATACTAAGAAAACTGTATATGATAAGTCTGCAGATGGAGAGCATCAGTTACGCTTCTGAAAAGGAGAGAGAACTGTTGGGCCGGTTGCAGCAAAAGATAAAGGAAGATTTTTACCGTAAGGGGTACGGTTATCTGAACAATGCCATAGAGTGCATAGAGAGGAATGTAAACCCCAAATTCATTTTCTGCGATTTATGTAATCGCATATATTACAATATATAGCTATGAAAACAATAAAAGAGTACGATTGCCAGAGAGGATGTGAAAAGGAGATTGACCAAGCAACGGGTGATCTTACCTGCACATATAAAAGAAGTTGCTGCAAGTTGGGCGTTTTTAACTGGCTTGAGGGAATTTCGCAAGAAGAACTTAAGGATTATTTTGAGGTAAGGTTCAAGAATACCAGAAAGATGATATACAAGAATGCATCTGAGCAGAACCTTAAAATAGGAGATATAGTGGTGGTGGAGGCCCAGAATGGATACGATGTAGGAATAATAACCCTTGCAGGCCCGATTATGGCCAACCAGCTCAAGAGGGACAGAATAGACCCTCAGACCTATGAGTTCAGAAAGATTTACCGCAAGGCCCGCCCTGCTGATATCCAGAAATGGCAGGATGCCATTGCAAGGGAGCACAGGACAATGATAAGGTCCCGACAAATGGCTGCAGACCTTCAGTTGAACATGAAAATTGGAGATGTGGAGTTTCAGGGAGACGGAACAAAGGCAATATTCTATTACATTGCAGACGAGAGGGTGGACTTCCGTCAGCTTATCAAGGATTTCGCAGAGGAGTTCCGCATCAGAATTGAGATGAAGCAGATTGGCGCAAGGCAGGAAGCGGGACTAATTGGCGGTCTGGGAGTTTGTGGTCAGGCACTTTGTTGTTCAAGATATATGAACAACTTCCAGTCAATCACAACTCAGGCGGCAAGATGCCAGGATTTGTCATTGAATCCCCAAAAGCTGGCAGGGCAGTGCGGTAAGCTCAAATGCTGTATCAATTATGAGGCATCTGTATATGTAGATGCCCAATCAAAAATACCTAAGGTAACCGAACCTTTGCAGTTTGATGACGGCGAGGCATATCTGATGAAGACAGATATCCTTAAAGGTATGATGTGGTTCTCCTATGATCCTAAAAGTATGGCAAATATGGTTGCCATGACAAGTAAGGAAGTTAAGGATGTAATATTCATGAACAAGAAGGGTGTAAAGGCTCCATCAAAGATGCAGAGCAGTTATGCAGACAAGTCTCCTGAGTTTATGAGTGCAGCCGGGGAGGAGAGCATCTCACGTTTTGACAATGACAAAAAGAAGAAAAACAAACCGGCGCGCAAAGGTGGTGACCGCAACAGAAAGTCTAGAGGCCCTAAAGAGAAAAAGGGGGACAATAACAAGAATGAGGCATAATTTCCTATTGTCAATTTTTCTGCTGGCTATGGCAGCAGGTTGTTCCAGGAAACCCGTATTGGATTACTCATATGTGAACCTCAACAGAATAAGCGGTTGGAGCAAAAATGAGCCTGTACTGCTGGAGTTTGATATGGCAGATACAATTGGTGTCAGCGAACTCTACATAACTGGAGAGATTGCTATAAAAAGAACCCCAGATAAGATGAGAGGATACCCTATAATCATTAAACTTACAGCTCCAGACGGGAGAAATTACGCAGATACTGTTTTGTTGCCGTTACATGTAGTGAACAACAATAAAGTAAGCAGAATATCACACGGAATAAAGGAAATTGTGTGGCCATACAGAAAGAATATATATAACAAGATACCCGGCCGCTGGAATATGGAAATAACTCAGGGCGATACAACTGTAGATTATACAAATATTAGAGGATTGGGTGTTCATTGTAAACAGAACAAGATATGAGTTCAAAAGACAAGCTAAGGAAATTCAGGGAAAACGAGACATTCAAATGTCTTTACCAGCCGCAGACAGAAGAGGTGTTGGGAAAGGATTATCAGTTGAAAGGTAAATGGCACAGCCAGGTGTTTGGGAACAACAATCCTATTACCCTTGAGTTGGGATGTGGTAAGGGTGAGTATACAATTGCCTTGGCAAAAATGTTCCCTGAGAGGAATTTCATAGGTATAGATATAAAAGGAGCCCGACTTTGGAAAGGTGCAAAGCAAGCTACAGAAGAGAATATGCCAAATGTTGCCTTTATCCGCACAAGAATAGAGTTTATTGAGTCTCTTTTTGCAAAGGATGAGATAGACCAGATATGGATAACTTTTGCAGATCCTCAGTTGAGGAGGGAGCGCAGAAGGCTTACAGGTCCAATGTTCCTGCACAG
>JAZTYE010000038.1:0-3255 GCA_045636765.1 Candidatus Egerieisoma sp. | reverse complement strand
CTTTGGATGCAGTTTGCAAAGTAGTTGTGGTGCCATTTTGAGAAAAATCTGAAGATATATAATAATCATACTCTCCCAAATCGTCATATCTATAACCCACAAAGTATTTTCTATACAAAGACCAACCAGCGTTATTTTGATATAAGGTTAATGATTGTTCTGGTACATAAAATTTTAGATTTGGAAATTCCGACATTTGGTTATCATAATACGAAGGCGGAACCAATGCCCTACAATATATTGATTCCAATTTTCTGCTATTAAGGAAAGCGTTATAACCACTTAGGTTTTTCAATCCTGCTGATAAAGTTATGGTTTTTAAGTTTGGACAATCTGAAAACGCATAACCTTCAATATGAGTGATTTGGTCGCCCATTGTTATAGTTTCTATTTCAGGACTCTCTGTAAAAGCGCAATATCCAATACTTGTAATCTCATCAGGTATAGTATAATTGACTATACCCTTTGTTATAACGAGTTTCCTAAACTGTGTGTCAAAAACAATCGCCTTGTGGTCATCTGATACGCATTCCCCATATAAGGCCTCAAGATTATCACAATGATTAAACGCATATGCTCCAACTTCAACAATTGAAGATGGCAGTGTGACTGTTTTTAAATTGGGCAATTGTTCAAATGAATAGTTCTCAATACCTTTTATACCGTCAGGGATAGAATAATCTGTTATATCATATCCAACAAAACGATTTATCCATTTCCCGTTCTTCTCTGGTTCATCACAAAAAGCCGTTTGCTCAAATATCAAGCATAAATGATCTGAAGTGTGAAATTTCTCATTACCATAAAATCCTTTAATGCCTGAACAAGAATGGAATGCATATGGGTCAAGGGATTCAAGAGTTGTAGGAAGAATTATTTCACAATCCAAATGTGCATCCACAAAACAGTCTCCCATTATGGTCTTAAGCCCCTCATTGAAAGTAATCTTTCGTAATTCAGGACACCAAGCAAAAGTATACCATCCAAGAATTTCCACATTGTTCGGAAGTGTATATTCAGTAATTCCTGCAGGAGCAAAGGCTGCCATGTAGTTTTTAACAGGAGTTTGTGTATCACCATAATTTGGCATAAAACCATCTTCAATGATAACACATCTTCCGTCTTCTGTTATGTGAGAGCCTGTAAAAGACTCTAAATTGGGATTATTTAATCCGTATGAACCAACTATCTTTAAATTTTTGGGGATATGTAAGGTTGTCAATCCTGTATTACGAATTGCTCCAGTTCCAAGATATTCTATACAATCAGGCAGGTAAAGTTCGGTCATATTAGCAGCCCAAAAATTACCGAAAGTATGGTCGTTAATTTTTGTCACAGGAGCATCAAACTTTATAATTCCATAGCCATTTTTATATGTATTGGATATCACTTTAGCGTCAAATGGCTGATGCCCATATTGTTTTGTTGTAAGGTATACATCATATGTAGTTCCATCCGACATTACATACCAAATCTCATTATCTGGAATTGCCGCAGGATCTAATTTTACTGTGCATATTTGTAAAACCTTGACAGCTTGAGTAACACCCCCTCCTGTAAGTATTATTTTCCCTTCCCTTGATACAGAATCAGCGGGTAGTACATCAAAGAATAATTTCTTGGCTTCAAGCCCCCTTGTCTCAACCTGCCTAATCCATGAGGAACAACTATCTGGTATTGTAACAGTCACATCTACATTTGTCTGTATCTCAAAATCAAGATTACCTCCCTCTTTGTCAAACTCGTACTCACTTTTTGCCAATACTATTGCATCTTTCTGTGCCTGGGATACGGTTACCGTATCTGCAAGGTTGTTTTCTGCATTACTGAAGACAATCATTGCACTACGGGAGTCATATCCCTCGTTGGCTTTGGCTGTAAAGTAGAATTTATTGGTAGAGATTGATTTGGATGTGTTTTCCTCTATCCAAGCCTCTACTCCCTGCGGGTAGACCATGTTCATTGTAGCGTTCACATTGCTAGCCACCTCTATCTCAAAGCTCTCTCCTTCCGATTTAAGAACATATTCGTTTTGTCCCACAACTATTGTTGGGGTTTCTCCCGCCTGGTATACGTTTACTGTATCCTTCAAGTCTCCACTGATAAGGTAGATTTGGCCACTGCGTTTTTCTAACTCCTTGTTTACATCTATCTCAAATGTAAGGGTGGAGTCTTTCAGTGCTTTGGTTTCTACTGCCTTTATCCAGCTCTGGGCGTCTGTGGAGATGGTGTGGGTAAAGGAGACATTAGATTTGGTTGCAACCTTTATCTCTCCTCCGTCTGCAGGTACCTCAAACGAAGATGCAGTTACTGTAAGGGAGTTTTTCTGCTTCTGCTCTACTTTTATGGTCTGGGATGCAGTTCCTACTTTTATTACTACAGAGGCTGAACGGTTATCGGGAGTAGTATTTTCTTTTACTGTTATGGTTATACTGGCAGATCCTGCCACTCCGCTGGTTGGGGATACGCTGCACCAGCTGTCTGCCTTGGTGTTGATGACAGAGGCAGTCCATGCGGCACTGGCGGTAAAGGATACATTTGTGCTGCCTCCTTCTGTTGCTATTACTGGTGCAGTATTGGTTCCCGGAGAAAGTGTTACTGTTTCCTGTTTTGGTTTGTCAGGGGTTGGATTGGGATTGTCTGGTTCTGTTTTACCGCAACTTATTATCACTGATAATAAAGCAATTAGCAATAGAGAGGAGGTAAATTTCATGATGGAAAATTTTAGATAAAACGAAAAACGAATTGTAACAAAGTTAATAAAAAATTGAGACTTACTACTCTTCCCATTTAGAACTATCAGAATTTCAAAATAAAAAACGGCAGCCCTTTGCAAGCTGCCGTCATTACCTTTATATAATGCAAGGATTATTTCTTAGGAGCGTTTTTAAGAACCTCAACTACAAAATCCCACCATTTGCCAACTGAGTCAATCTCAACTCTCTCATCCGGTGAGTGAGGAGAGAAGATAGTAGGACCGCAAGAAACCATATCCCAGTTAGGATAAGTACCGCCAAGGATACCGCACTCCAAACCTGCGTGGATAGCCATAACTGCAGGCTGTTTGCCATAAAGTTTCTCGTAAACAGCTTTCATCTCTTTAAGGATTGGAGATGCCATGTTTGGAGCCCAACCTGAGTAACCGCCTCTGAACTCAACCTGTGCACCAGCCAACTCAAATACTGCACGCATCTTCTCTGCAAGATCATCTTTAGCTGTATCTACAGAGCTTCTCATTAGAGAGTGAACACTTAT
>JAZTYE010000037.1:0-33949 GCA_045636765.1 Candidatus Egerieisoma sp. | reverse complement strand
CAGGAGAGCTTACGTGCATATCAAGAATGCGCTGCCGGAGATGTTTACATTTATAGACCACCATGATATACCCAAAACAAGTAATGCAATCGAAGGCTTTTTTGGTCATTTAAAAGATAGCCTCAGGTTACACCGAGGCTTGTCTTATGAACACTTCTGCAAATTCGTCAAATGGTATTTATACTTCAACCTCCAGGTATCAAAACAGAGGGTTAAAAAATGAAAGCTACCAACCACTTTTGTCACTATCACCAACCATTTTTGTCCACATTACCATTATAAGGGCAGTATAACCAAATGCGACAATATAGAGTAGAGGAATATCGTATATAAGTAGTTGATATATTAAGAGTTGAGAGTGAAAATAGGGGTTGGTTCATATAAAACGAATTGTAACAAAAGTAAGTCGGCAATGTTACATTTCCCTTGAGCTTGAACGCTCCGTTTGAATAAAAATATTACATTTGCGCAACACTTTGATGTGTTACCACAGTTTATATTGAGAAAAGACCGCTGGAGGCTATTTTAAAGGCATTTCTGGCGGTCTTTATTATTTCCTGACCACTGTTAAACAATTGTTCAATCAGCTAAAAATATGACCTGGTTTTACCGCCTTTTTAAAGACTGTTTGTAGATGGTTGAAAAGGTGAAAAAATCCGTTAGATATTCATTTAGGTATTCATTTAGATATTCAAATTTTGCACCTCAAAAAACGAAATGTATTTGTTAGGTATTCATTTAGGTATTCAAATTTTGAGTGTTTTTATGCGGATTCCCCCCCCTATAAGGCTTTATACTTGTAAGTATAATGCGAAAAATGGCGGATAGATACCCCCTTAAATCATATATTTACACAATAAAATAAAGATCAAACTACCGATTTTCAGTAGTTTAGCCTAAATAATGCCTTAAAAAAGTGTGTGGGGTGTTATTCCAGTACTATTGCCCCCAATACAAGTGCAACGGAAACAATCTCATCTTCATGCAACTCAAATGGCTTATATACCGGGTTTTCAGATACCAAAGTAATGAATGATCTGTTTTGTGGATATTCTTCCACCCTTTTTATGAGTACTCCCTGATTCCTGGTGCAAATGGCATATACTCTGTGCCATTGCCAGAATGTTACCTCTTTTACAAGTTTACAGGCAATTACATCTCCCCCGTTATACTTGGGGGACATAGAGTCTCCCTTAATCCTTATAAGGAAATCTGCATGATCAAACTCTTGTATAGCATAATACTCTTCAATAGGCATATCATCATAGGTATACTCACCATATCCGGCAAATGCCTCTGTAGGAATCAGTGGTATCTGTTTTATGTTTGATATCTCCGTTGAAGCTTCATCAGACCTATATATTGAACCATTACCCGTAAGCAACCATTCAGCAGATATATCATAGGTGTCTGTAAGGATTGACATCATATCTGTACCTGCCATCATTCTGCCATTCAGAATTTCTGAAAACTTGGCAGGTTTCACCCCCAATGAGTCTGCTAATGCTGTTTTAGATAGACTTTGCTTGTTTTTCAATATGATAGATATTGCTTGCACTACTCTATCATTGATATTCTTTTTTGTCATTTTAAGGAAATTCTGTAAAGAATTTCAGAAATTAGTTTGCTTATTTCAGAAATTCTGTATATTTGCAAAAAGTTTACCACGTAAACCTTAGCAAAGGTAACAAAAAAGCCAATAATACAAGATATATAAGAATTATGAGAAGGTACATTAAAGTTTCACAGGATTTGAGAGCTCAGTTGTATAAGGAATACGGCCTTACCAAAATGGGACTTTGGAAGATCCTAAATTATATCTCAAACAGCAGTCGTGCAAAAGAGATCCGGCAATTTGCCATCAAGAACGGTGGATTGCTAATGGAAGAGGATTTTATCCCCAATTGTAAAACTGAACATACCCCAACAGAAATTATTCAGAGCTTCCCTGGTGGTATCTCAGTTGTCCTAAGTAAAGTGCATAACTATGGTGAGATCCGCAGAGAAGGTGAAACAGTGGAACAATTGGAGGATTTAAGGTTGAGTCAATGGGGAACAATACTCTATAGAGCCCAACAGATGTCAATTGAATCGTACAATGCAAATTAAATGACCCTAATTAAACAATGTGCATATAGTTAGTTGGTTCTCCGGTATAGCTCAGTTGGTAGAGCACACAGGCGTTTGTCTGTTTTGTCTTGGGTTCGAGTCCCAATGCCGGAACAAAGTTTTAGACAATGCAATATCTGAATAATACAATAGCGGTAACATATCAGGAGTTGACCAGGTGTGATGATGGAGAACCCGTGATTTCAATTTCCAACTACAGGAATTTGCAATTGCGTAAACAGATAATCATCATCCGTCCCGGCAAGGGCTTGGGCCATCCTGCACTTATAGAGTGGGCTTCTCTTCCTACAAGGTTTAAAGAGAGGTTTGTTCATAAGTATGGAGATCCTGAGGCTATGCTGAACAAGGGGGAAGAGATGTTGAAATATGACCAAAAGGCAAGGGAGTTCTTTGCGGAATATATCCTGGAGAATGGTTCCAGAATCAAAGAGGATAAACAGACAGAATACATTATCAATGCATCAGTCCTTAACAGACTCATTGAGATGAGCCAGCTGCAACACACTCAGCGCAGGATGAAAAATAACACAACCCCTGTGAATTGGGAACCTATCTATGAAGAGTGTGAGAGGTTGAGAGGCGAGTATGGTCACACTTTGCCAAAGAGTAATGCAAGGCTCAGAGACCGCATCAGGCAATATAAAGCTGAGGGATATGTTTGCCTTATCAGTGGCAAACTTACCAACGATAACGCCATCAAGATAACCCCAGCTGCCGGAAGACAGATAATTGCACTCAAGAGATGCCGGGTTCCGGTACTCAATACTGCCCAAATCTTTGAAGAGTTCAACAGAATAGCGGAAGGGAAAGGATGGAAACCGCTAAAAAGTATCAGTTCACTGCAACAGTTCCTGGACCGTCCTGAGATTATGATCCAGTGGAAAGACACAGAGCAGGGAGAACTCAAGGCAAAAATGATGTATTCCCGACAAAATGCCACCATTTTGCCATCCTGCAGAGATGCAATTTGGTATGGTGACGGTACCAAGATAAACATATACTACAAAGCTTATTTAAATGGCAAATATCAAGCAGCTTCAGCCCAGGTATTTGAGGTTGTGGATGCATACAGTGAGGCTTTTATCGGGTATCATATAAGTGACAGGGAGAATTTTGAGACAATGTATGAGGCTTACAGGAAAGCCATAGAAAGTACCGGGCATCTTCCTGTGGAGTTGATATATGATAATCAGGGTGGTACCAAGAGAGAGGATGCAAAGATGTGGCTTGCCAAAATATCAACCTGCAGCAGACCTACAGCCCCGTACAATGCCCCATCCAAGACCATTGAGAGCATTTTTGGTAGATTCCAGGCTCAAGTACTGCACAAGCTGTGGTTCTACACCGGTGCCAATATTCAGGCCAAGAAAGACAGTTCAAAAATTAATGCAGAATTCCTGCTTGAGAATGTGGATAATCTGCCAACCTACAGTGAGATGCTGCAGATCTACGCAGAATGTAGGGAGCAATGGAACAATATGCCTCATTACAAATATGATAAGCCAAGGATGCAGTTGTATCTTGAGTCAGCAAATCCGCAGGCTGTACAGCTTACAGATACCCTCAAGAGAGAACTTTTCTGGATGACAACGGCCAAGCCAAGCACATTCACTGCAAAAGGTATCCAGATAACCATTGAAAAGCGCAAATATGTATATGAAGTGCTTGATGAGGATGGTATGCCGGATATGAAATGGCGTAGCAGGAATACAGGTAGAGAATTCTGGGTGCAGTATGATCCACACGATATGTCAATTGTACGCTTGTGTACCAAAGATCAGTACGGATTGCGCTTTGAGACAGAAGCAAGGCCATATATCACAGTTCACAGGGCAATGATGGAGCAGAAAGAGGGTGAACGGTCATTCCTTAAACTTCAGGAGCTGGCCAACAAGAAAGAGAGAATCCGCAGGCAGATACTGAACCATCAATTGGAACTTGAGCATGGGGTTGCTCCGGAACAGTTCGGGTTGAATTCCCCATCACTGTTGGGAATCAAGAACAGCGAGTATGAGAGATTGGCAGAAGAGGTGATGAGAGAGATGGAGATGGAAGAGATGGGAACAGTTCCTATAATGGCAAACACCCTTGGACAGATACAGAAGCAACAGAGCAATTTTGATGCTATCAGTGCATACGATAAAATGTAACAAAACTCAATAAACTATGGTAACACAAGAACAGAAACAGCAGATTGCAGATGATTTGGTAGTGTATATCAAGCGATATCCAAGCCAAAATAAGGCAGTAAACTCCCTTAAGGGAACATCTGCAGCAACAGTAAGCAGCATCATCAACGGTAAATGGGACCTTATCAGTGATGATATGTGGATGAAGATCAGCAGCCAGCTTTCAAACTCAAGAGGATGGAAAATCTGCCATACATCCGCTTATGAAAGCCTTACGCTGTATATGAATGATGCAAAACTCAACAGCAATGTAATGTGGGTTACGGGCCCTGCAGGAATAGGAAAAAGCACAGCTGCAGGAGTATTTGCAAGAGAAAACAGGGATGTATTCCTGCTTACCTGCAGTGAAGACATGCACAAAGGAGATTTCATCCGGGAATTGGCCCAAAAGATTGGTGTACGCACATTTGGCCTTACAATAAGGGAAACACTCCAGGAGATAATAAAAGAGCTTGTGAAGAAGAAAAATCCTTTGCTAATCTTTGATGAGGGCGACAAACTTACTGACTCAGTACTGTACTATTACATATCACTGTACAATGCACTTGAGGATAAATGCGGGATGATATTCCTGAGTACCGAATATATGAGCAAAAGGGTAAGCAGAGGTGTACAGAAGGGGCGCAAGGGTTATGATGAGCTTGAGAGCAGGATCTGCAGAAGATTTGTCCGTCTGGACCTTGTGAACAGCAATGAGGTGGAGGGTATATGTATTGCCAATGGCCTTATGGATAAGGCTGCCATCAAGACAGTACAAAAAGAAGCTGCAGAGTGCGGCAATGATCTCCGCAGAGTTAAAAAATCCATACACAAAGAATTAAGGAAATTATCAATAATCACTGATTAAGAATCGTTCAAATGCCGGTAAAATGAAGAGGACTTTAACCACACAACAGGTTTTGAGCATAAAACATAAGCTGTTGCAATTGCAGGGAATATGGGGAGAATGCATAGGGGCAATGGACAGACGTGGCGTAGTGTTTTTTTGGGGCAACTCAGGCAACGGAAAGACATCTGCAGTACTCAGTTTATGCAAGGAACTTACCAATTTTGGCAAAGTGCTGTACGTATCTTTTGAGCAGGGGTATTCTTACTCAATGCAACAGGCTTTGATAAGATCCTCAGTCCTTGAGTGTGGAAGCCGTTTCCAACTGCTGGATACAACTACAATGGAAGACTTGAGCGCAAGGCTCAAGAAACCCAAATCCCCAAGCTTTATTGTAATTGATTCAATCCAAAGCTGCAGTTTGAATTATAAGCAGTTCACTGCCCTGAAAAAGGAACATCCATCCAAACTGTTCATTTTTGTAAGCCACGCAGACGGCAGACAACCGGAAGGACGCCCGGCCAGAAGTATCAAATATGATGCAGATCTGAAGATATGGGTGGAGGGATATACAGCTTTCAGTAATGGCCGTTTCATTGGATCCACAGGCAAGGCTGTAATATGGGAAGAGGGGGCGCAGAGATATTGGGCCGGTAAAGACAGAGATAAAAACAATAACCAAAATACACAGATATGAAAACAGCAAAGCAAATAAGGCGGTATTTACGCAAGCAGGTATGGTATAAGTCCTGGCTAAAATTCACCTATAAACACCAAACGCTGGAGGAGTTCCTGGTATATTTCCTTGGATTCAAAGATGAAGACACCTTGCGGGGCTTTGTATGGAGGGATACAGTGCATGGAGCGAGCTTCTGGAACAAGGCTGATAATGATTTCAGAACCTGGTACTATGGGAAAGAATAATTTTTCAAGGTTTTACGCCTTATTGAGGCTGAACCCTATGGTTGACAAGGAAGAGATGGTAATGCAGTTTACGGATGGCAGAACATCATCCTTGAGGGAGATGAGCAAGGCAGAGTTTGTGAGTATGTGCGATGCCCTTGAGTATGGCCGCCAGGAGAGAGAAGATCTGCATCTGCGCAATCTCAAGAAAGCAAGAAGCTCCGTACTACTTAGGATAGGCAGGCTTGGAATTAATACTGTAGACAACTGGGATGTGATTGATGCCTTTTGCATGAGCCCCAAGATTGCAGGAAAGAAGTTTTCTCACCTTACTATACAGGAACTGCAATCCCTTATTCCAAAGCTTGAGAACATAATCCGTAAGGGAGGGCTGAAGAGCCAACAACAAGATGAGTATGAGGAGGCTGGTGAACTTCCTGAAGGAGTAAAAATGGGAATAGTATTTTACAATTTTAACAAATTTAAAGCATAACATTATGAGCGATAACACAACAACTGTACAAATGTCACCTGAGCAATTGGCGGCATTTGAGAAATTCCAAGCAGAAGAGAATCGCAAGGAACAGCAAGAGCGAGAGAAGGCGATGCGCAACGAATACAGGCAAATGGTGGATGATGAGATAGAAGCATCATTACCGGAACTGCTTGCTCTCAGCCAAGACCTCAGACAGGTAAAAACTACAATACTTGGGAATTTCCGGACATTGATTGAAATGAAAGGGGATTTGTTCAAACTCAAGGGTAAGGATATGGATAACCAGTCGCACACCTTTACTAACACCAAAGGGAATAAAAGAATCATTATTGGAAACTATGTGCAGGATGGATATCTGGATACGGCCAATGAAGGTATTGCTATTGTAAAGGAATATATTGAGGGCTTGGCTAATACCGAAGAGAGCCGGGTGCTTTTGAGAATGGTAATGAGTTTACTTGCCAAAGACAGCAAGGGAACGCTAAAAGCATCCAAAATCCTGCAACTGCGAAAAATGGCAGACGAGAGTGGCAATGAGCGTTTCATTGAAGGGGTTAAAATAATTACTGAAGCATATACACCTAATGTTTCCAAACAGTTTATAAGATGTGAAATAAAGAATGAATTGGGACAATGGAAGAGTGTTCCCCTTGGAATGACAGAAAGCTAAAAAGGAGGTAAATATGAGAGGATTTATTGAAATACATAAACTGGATACAGGGAAACCTACCCTTGTTAAAGTTGGCAAAATTCAATCCGTTGTTGATTACGGGGATGAAGGCAGGACTATCACAACGGAAAACGGGCAAGATTTTGATTGCAGGGAGACAATGATTGAGCTCCAAGAGAAAATGATGATTGCACAAGGTTATTAAACATTGAGCCTATGACAAAGATTGAACACAAAGCAATAGAGCTGGCAAATCTAATAGATTTGAATAATGATATGCCTCTACAGGCCAGGATGACAGATACAGCCACTGCAGTAGTTGATGGAGAGAACTTCATAATGCTGAATGGATCTGCACACGAAATTAAAGACCTGTGGTGGAAATTGTTTGAACAACGGCCCGAGATGAGGCAGGTAGTAATGGAAGTTTTAAAGAACAAGTATAAGGAGTATTGATTTTTATGGCCAAAAAGAGGCGTGGGGACAGTTACCGTAAGCGCTGCATTGATATAAACAGGATATATGATGAGCATATCAAATCCGGTCTCTCAAACAGGGAGATATGGAGGAGGTACATCTATCCTCAATACAGAATATCAGAGCGCACACTATATAACCTGCTCAACGCCTCTGCTGACCAACAGGAAAATATTCCGGAAGATATGCAAACCTTATTTGACTTTACCCAAGACTATGAAACAGCTGATAAAGAAAATACTTCAAGACATTAAGGTTGGTGTTGGTTCTGAGTTTGACCGCAACTTTGAGAGAGAAGCATTTTTCTCCCGGAAGTGGGCAAGGCGGAAAAGCCCCATAGGGAAACACCTGTTAATCAACCGGGGACATTTGAGGCGCAGCATATCCGGCAAAGTAGGTCCCGATAATGTATCTTTCTCCAGCTCTCTTCCACACGCTGCCATTCACAATGAAGGAGGCGAGATAACAGTTACCCCGAAAATGAAAAGATACTTTTGGGCAAAATATCTGGAAGCCTCCGGGGGAATGGGCAGGACAAAGAAGGGGACACTGAGGCAGAACAGCAAGAACAGGAGGCTGTCCCAGGAAGCGGAGTTCTGGAAAGCAATGGCGCTGATGAGAGTTGGCAAGAAAATAAAGATCCCTCAAAGGCAGTTCATAGGCAACTCCCCGGAAGTGGAAAACATTGTGGAGGATATAATCAAAGAGACTGTGAAGGGATACCTTGAAACCTTACCTGAAAAATTAAAGAAACTATGAGAAAAGAATTATACAATGCCCTTATTGAGGCTTTGAAAACAGTGGATGACGGTGCAATAAAGCATATTGACCTTTGGAATGAAAATGTATATTTCATTGATGAAGAGACAGCATTTGATATGCCTGCAGTATTTGTAGAGTTTGGGGAGGTAACCTGGCAGCCTCTGCAGGGACGCAGCCAGGCAAGAGGCACCGGAACATTCAGCCTGCACGTGGTTACAGAGTGGAACGGTTCTGCAGCTGCAGGATCCACAGAGATGGAATCACTGTTGGATACACTTGATTTCAGCAACAGGATACACAAAGCAATAACCGGGCTGAGAGGGGAAGCATTTGGATCCATAAACCTGCTCAAGACCTTAACCAATCACAACCACACTGAAATAATGGAGAATATTGAGACCTACAGTGTGAAATTCCTGATGGAGGTATAAATATATGGCCAACAATTTTAAGGTTACTATTGACGTGAATTGGGACCAATATGGCTACAGAAGCATAAAGGTTTCCACAGAACCGGAACAGGTGCCTGCAGAGGAGGTAAATGATGCCATCCTTAATCTTCAGGAAGCGATAAAAGAACATTCAAAACATTGAATTATGGATGAAAAGACTTTAAAGAGGGCCAATACCCTCACTTCAGAAATACAGTGGCTAAATGATGTAATAAAAGATCTTGAGAACAGGGAATCAACAATACGGGTTTCTCTCTATATAGGCTCTAAAAATTTAGGGGCAGACAAAAAGGTTAAAGCCCCTTTGATAAGGTTGTTTAAAAGGAGATTGGCCAAAGCTCAAAGAGAATTTGAATCATTATAATAAAAGCAAAAACAATGGGAAAGATAGATACATACATCGTAAAATGCAATATAAAGTACATTAAGAAGGATGGTAGAAAAATGAAGCCTATAACCATTAACGGGATAATTTACAAGCCTAATGATTGCAAGATTCCGTTTACAAAAGCAAATGTTGAAGCTCATGTAAGATGTACTGTTGCCGAGATACTGAAAAACTTGTTGGAAGAACAAAAACTGACTATAGCTGATTTTAAATTGACTATTACCCTGCAAGGAATAGATTGTTTATTCAGGCTGCCATTAGGGGAATTGTAGCAAATTGAACGTTCTTTGAAAAATAATTCTTACATTTGCCCTTGCAGAACATATAGTATTTGAAAGGGCTAAATAAGGAAAATTATATTTAAGCCCCCGTGAGCCGTTTGGAACGGTATCTCATTGCCCTTGTGCTATGTGTTCTGCAGCACGGGGGCTTTTTATTAACTCCAATTCTTTGAGATATGCAGAACACAAAGAACGAAGCTGGCAACTTACTGCCACAAGTATTTACATTTAATGCTTCCAATCAACAGGTACGTACAACAATTATTGACGGCCAACCATTTTTCTGTGGAAAGGATGTGTGTACGTGCTTAGGCTTGTCAAATCACAATGATACACTATCAATATTAGATGATGATGAGCGTAGGGGGTCGCCATTACCTACCCCCTCAGGAGTACAACAGATGGTTGTTGTCAATGAATCCGGCCTTTACCATCTAATTTTCCAATCCCGCAAGCCGGAGGCCAAGGCATTCCGCAAATGGGTAACCTCTGAGGTGCTGCCATCCTTGAGAATGACCGGGAAGTATGAGATTAAACCAAGAGTATCCATCAGGTATCCGCAAAGAGGGGAAGGTATGACAGCAGATGTGCTGGACCTGTTGTGGCTTATAGGGGAAAGCCTGAATGCTGGAGATATAACCGCAGCTGCTATGGAAATAGGATGTGCAAGGGGTACTGTGAGCAGAGTCCTTGCCGGTAAGCAAAGGAGCAGCAAGGTGCTGAAGGTGCTTTACCGCAAAGCAAGAGAGAACAGGGCTGCAGATACCTTGTATTTCAACCCTACAGAATATGCCGAAAGACTCCGCAGGAACGAGGATTATATCCAGATTGCAGAAAACACTCTGCCTGCAGTGCAGATAAGCAAGCACCGTGGCGGTACCCTGGGGAATAAGAACGCTTGTAAAGATGGAGGGATGTGATATGGCAAAGCGCAATGATTTCCGCAAGAGGTTTCTGGTAACAGAGGGAGATTTGTTCCAGTTGTTTGCACAGATCCAGGAAGTGAGAAGTGCAGAGAAAAGGGAGATATTTATGGGCCAGTTCCGCCAGCTGCTCAAGGAGGCGGAGAGGGTTAAGTTGGTAATTGAAAAATAACAGGCATTATGGTACACTTTGAGAAAGACAGATATGTTATAGACATATTCACAGGCAGTAATCCTGTAGAGGATTATTTGGCCCTGCAGCAGGAAATTGCATACGTATTCAGTATGCTCACCCCCGAGAACCTGCCCGCCACAGGCCTGTACAACCTAGCTACCCTGCTGGCCAACATGCAACCCTGCTACGAAACGGCCATTAAAATGACTAAGTAAAGTTTACATTTCAGGCTCTGTTACTACCTTGGGGCAGAGCCTTTTTTGTAAAATTTTGTTTACAATGTAAACTAATTGGAGCAGAATTTGTATATTTGCAGAAACTGAATTAAAAGGTTAACTGTTATATGGATTCAATAGTAGGGTATTTGCTTGAAAATGCGCCATGGTTGGTTGCTATAGGGGTTGTGTGGTATGCGTCTTGGAAGGTGTCCAAATATCATTCTAAATTGGAGGATACTAATAGTAAAGTTGCGCAGTTACCTTGTGAAACAATGTCTGATACGCAGAAGTCTGTAAAGAATAAAGTTGAACAGATGGATAAGATTGTTTCTAATCTTCCTTGTGCAGATAGAGATAAAAGTTTCCGTTCCATAGAGAAAAAATTGGATTCGATAATCGTATATCTTACTACACGTAACCCTCAGGCTACTTTTGTTTTTTCGAAAAAAGCGAGTCCAAGAAAACTAAATGGATATGGGGAGAGGGTATATATAGCCTGCAAAGGTGAGGAGTTCTTATCTGCAAATAAAGCTTTATTGATAGGTGAGATTGAGTCAAAACAACCTAAAACGGCATTGGATGTAGAACAGTCGGCACTCGAGGTTCTCGTCAAGTTGTTGAGTGATGATATTTTCAATTCTCTTAAGAACTGGGTATATAACAGTCCATCATTCAAGTTGGAAATAAATGGTGAAACTAAGGACTATTCTGTAACAATAGAAGATTTGTGCTTTATCTTGAGTCTTCCATTGAGGGATATGTATTTGGCCTTGCATCCGGAATATAATGAAAAGGATGCTTGATTTTCATCAAACAACATTATTTAGATTAAATTATGGAAGCCCCTGATATAGTAAAGAAAGCAGCCAAATCCCTTATTGATATGTACGGGGATTCTTTAGCTTACCTTGGAGAGCATGAGGGTAGCCAGGCTTTCTGTTTCAATTTTCTTGAGGATGCTTCTATTGGCTTCCCAGTGGTGTTCCTGTACAAGGACAAAACCGTTACAGAGGTAAACGGTTTTGAAGCCTTGGACATTGTTTCTCTATTTGCTGAAGATTTCGAGGTAGTCTAAGTTGAACAGTTTATTGTCAATCCTCATTATTCCCCTACAGTCGTGCTGATGTGCTGCAGCTGCCTTTGCAAGGTAGGAGAGATTTCTGTTTTCTCTTCCAGACCCTTTTGAGTTGTCGTGTTGTGGTTCTATATATCGCAACTCTCCATCCTCAAACCTCTGCAGTACTGTCATGTGCCCCCCTCCTCCTTTCCATCCTACAGACAGACCATAAATGCCTGGATCCTTGCAAGCTTCATTGAAATACTGCAGCCAACGTTTTTCTGTCATCTGCCTATATCCTTTATCCCGTAGCCAGGTGTTCACTGTGTAGTGTTTTGCAGGGGTCCCATCAGGGTTCTGCCATATCTCCCAAGCGTGGAACCCGCGGCTCAAGTAGTCAAGCTTTGAACCTGGAGTATTTGATTTGGCAGTTATATCAAATCCCATTGTGCGAAGCATATATGCAGGGGTACAGGTTTGACAATTGATTCCGTACCCTCTCTCTTTACCATAGTTTGGGTTTGCATTCTGTTTGTCTGCCTGTTCAACAGTCATCCTTTCACCTTTGGAGATTTGCAGTGCCTCTTCAAGCTTCAGGTTATGTTCTGCGATGGCTCTCTTCTCTTCTGGGGTAAGGTTATCGGGAAGCTCTGCAATCATATCCTCTATGCGTTTGTTCCGGGCCTCTTCCTGTGAGATCTGCTGGATGAACTTTTTATCTTCCTTTGGGGCTTTGTAATATGGGTGCCTTGGCGGGAAGAGCTTCATTGTTTTACCGGGATTATACCAGAATACTTTGTCTTTTTCTGTCCTGGCACATTCTGCCCCTCTCTTTCTGGCCTCCTCCGGATTTGTCTGCTCGTATTTGCTCTTGAGGACTTCCACAACAGTGCATCTGCAGTTCCAGCCATTTGGTGGATAGTGCTTATCCCAGAAAGAATCTGATGCGGGTAGTGTGATACCGTGCAGTTCTGCGTGCTCTTCCCTTACCCTCTCATCGTTGGCCGTCCTGTACTGCAGATAGTATTCTTCTGCGTTCTCCTGGAACTCCTGCCATTTTACAGCCATTTGGGTAGCTCCGATAGCGTGGTTGTATTCTGAATACAGATGATGCCTATTGTAGCTATTATTTATCGTTTGAACATCATTATAAAACTGTTCAAACGATTTGATTTCTCCCTTATCAGTAACCATTGAGAGACCTATTTCCCTCATTGTATGGAATGTCTTGAAGCCTGAGAATATAAATGCGTTGTTCTCAAGTGCGTAAAGCAGCTCTGTAGGTACATTGTATTCAATACCAGTTTTTATTGCTTCACTGAGGATTCTTTGCGTTTCCCTGAGGGCATTACGGCCCTGGGTACTGCCCAACTGGGAGGTGTTGAATCCTCCGCTGTTGTAGATTAGCCTGGCCAACTCTTCAAATGTCTCACTTGAGTATTGGATTGCTTCATCTTCCAGTGTCATCTTGAGATGATTGCAGTATAAGGTTTCCAATGCACAGTTGAACTCTTTATATCCGTTCCTTAGCCCCACAATGTAGGTGGGGCTTAAGCGAAAAAAGGGGAAGAGTTCTCTTGCCTTTTGGGGCCGTTGCCGTTATCCTCAGGGTCTTGAGGGTATTGGTTTCTCCTTTCTCCTGCAGGAACACCGTATTTGTCCTCAAAGTATGAACCCGGAACCTCATAATTGTCTGCAATGTATTTTTCATAGGCAAGCTGCTGTTCTGGGGTGTAATCCACAGGATCATCCCATTCCAGTGTACGGTCTTTTACAGGGAAGCCGTGCCTTGCCATTTTTGGAAGCAGCTGGTTATTTACAATGTCCCTTATAAAATCTGAATGTGCCTCAATGAGGTTCTTGAACACCTTGAGGTGAGTTTCAGACTGGCTGTGAGAAGAGCCATTGTCTATTGTCATTGTCTGCTGCAGTACCAGTTTGGAAATCTCTGTGTTTGCCCTCTCTATGCGTCTGTCATATACGTTGAAGGCATCACCTTTGCTGCTTTCCACAAGTTCAATTTCCGTGGTATCATCAAATACGCCCCAGGCTTTGGCCCCCATTTTGTCCATCATGTCAGCGATACGTCCTCTCTCTGTAGAGTCCCTGGTACTTGTTTTAGCTATACGGATAGGAATACCGAACATCTCTGCATAGGCATCCCAGAATGACATTGCATATTTTTTTGGAATGGTCTGCAGGGCTGCCTTTTCGTACAAGCCAAGGCTGTCCTTTTTCCCTGCTTCAATGAGCCAGTTACAGTTGGGTTCATCCCTGTATGGCAGCCCGCTTTGCCAGTTGTCGCTGGTATGCTTGACAATTCTGCCATATTCAGGAATTACATGTTCCCTTGGTATGAGCCTTACCCCATCATAGGATATACGCCCGTTGGCATCTGTTATTATGTCTCCAAGCTCTATGAGGGAGTGTCCCCAATATATAGATTCCAGACAGTAGTCCATAAGTTGCTTGAACCACTCTGTGTTGAGCAGCTTAGTTGCCTCAGTATCTGTTTCCCCTTTCTCATTCACAAGTTTGAATGAGCGGCATTTTATAAATCCGTTTACCTGGCCTACAGCCCCGGATAGATGCAGATCCAACTCAACATCCCTATAGATGGTGTACAGCTGTACCCTGCTAGGGTGCTCTATGTTTCTTGCCAATTGGCAGGCCTGTCTCCATTTACGCAGGTCATTTTCCCTGAGGTAGGTGTTTTGCCTGTACAGGTCTATGACCATTTTCTTAAGCCTTTTTTGCTCCTTGGACGGAGTGTTGTTTTTCTTGCTCATAGTTACCAGATTGTTTGATGTTGTTTAACTCCTCCGTACATTATTGGAGATGATGATGTTCCTGTCTCCCCTGTACTCAATGGCAGATCCGGGACCACATCCCCAGACTGTACTTTCCCCAACCAGGAGATAGCCATATCATAGCGTTCTTTGCGCACTTCATACCCCATACGTGCCGGTTGCGATGCCACCATGTGGAAAAGGGCAATATCACAGGCGTACATTACAATCAGTTGGTTCCGTTGCTCACCCTGGGCACTGAATATGGTACTACAGTCATATTTAGGCCTCAGATAGCTCTCAATCTCTGTAATGGCGGTTTTTTCAGCAGCCTTTTTTGTGGACTCTGATGCTTGGGAAAGTACTTTCATTGCACTATCCCCAATGACCACCCTGTAATCTTCTTCTGTAATGAACATAAGCAGTTATTTTGTGATGTATAATGCAATTTCTTCTATATCATGGATAGTTGTGCCGGATTTGAATCTGCGTTGCTGTATAAGCTTTTTAATGCTTCTTTTTGGGACTACCCATAATTTTTTATTGAAGTACAGTACATAGCAGGTTATCTTAAGATCCTGAGCTATATTGTTTGCTCTTCTTACGGCCCTTTTGTATTTGTAGGCCCAAATGTATTCTTTGATTCTTTTGAACATATTACCAACGGTTTTTAGGTGATTGTCTGCGTCCCATTATTGGGGTGAAATTTGCTGCCCTGTGGCTTTTTTGAAGTATGAATATTGCTCCCTCATCTGCATCAGGAGCATCATCATTCACATTGCTACCCCTCTCAAGTGCAAGGGTCTGGGCAATACCGGTCTGCATGTCGGGATTATCCTTGAGTGCTTCATTATAGAATACAACACCCCTTTCCCAAAGAGGACTGATAGCTTCTATCCTCTGCAGTTTGTCTGGCTTTTTACGTTTGTCCGGCATGAGAGGCAATTGGTATCCTCTGATATTACCCTCTGCCGTAAACTCATCAAGGATGAGGTCCTGCATGAAATTGGCCTCCATAAAGAACCTGACAGCTACATTTTCCGGCAGCCTCTCATACAGGTTGTAGAGCCATCTGACCATACCGCCAGCAGTATCTTGTCTTACGTAGCAGTCAATGAGATGTAGTTCTGTCCCTATTTTCCCCCAAAATCTGGAAGCCTTGTAGTCATTGCTGGTCTTGCTTTTGAATGAAGGGTCGGTATAGCATATCAACTCATCATATTTGTGGAGAGGTAGAATCTTCTTGTACTGGATCCATTCGTTCTTGAAGATGGTGCCCTCTGTAATGGGGTTGTGCATCATCTCTTTGTTCCAGTTGCGGTACCCTACAAAGTCTGCATACTCTTGGGCTTCTTCCTTTGTCCATTTGTCAGCCCATACAGGATTGCCGTGTTTATCAACAGCATATATTGTAGAGACATGTACTCCTTTGGTTGTTGATATGTTGGCTAAAACAGATATTTTTGATATGAGGTTACCAACCATAATGAAACGGCCTCTACCTACATCTAAAGCCCCAAATAGCGCACTCTTTACCCAATCTGTAAGTTCCCTTACCCTGCGTTCGTTTTTGCACAACTCATCATCATCCAAATCATCAATAACAATATAATCTGGGCGTGCTTCCCTATTCCTGAGTCCACGTGGAGACTGCCCACGGCCTACTGCAAGGAACTTGATACCGTTTTGGGTGGCAAACTCTCCCTCTTCCCAAGAACCAAGATTTTTCTGTTCTCCAAAATCAGCTTTCAAACGCTCATTTGACTCCAACTCTGCCTGAATATCTGAAAGCAGTCTTATTGCACTATCCTCACTTTTTCCAACTATAACCATAAATCTGAAGAGACTTACAGGTTGGAACATTAGCCATGCCGGGATAAATACACCAAAATGGGTTGATTTTGCGTGCCCTCTGGGCCATTTGAATACACCTTTTAACTTGGCGTTTTCTTTAACGATTTTGGCAGCCTGATTATGGAAATTGGCATTGTGAGTTGTTTTAATGACTTTTCCAGTAGCCTGGTCAGTCTGTACCATCCAGTGGGGGAAGTAATAATCACAGAATTCTGAATAATTGGCAAGTAGCCTCTTTATCCTTTTCTGCTTTTGGGCTGGAGTTTCAGGTACCAGTGTTGCAGTACTGGTTATATTTTGTACGCGCTTGCAATGCTCCTGCCATTCAGCATAACTGTATTTTACATCCTTTGCTGTAGCCATAACCAACTATGATTTTACGCCAATGGATTCTGCAATATACAGATCCTGGTATTTGTTGAATATCTTGAGCAGTTCAGGTGTAATGTCAGGGTCTGTTTGTGCCCTGTATTCCATCCACTTGCTGAATGCCATAAACACCTCAATGGTATCTACAACATTAGCCTTTTTGTCAAGCTTCTCAATTGCACTTGCGAATTTTGAGAGTTTGTCTGCCAGACTACCCAAAAGCAAAGGGTTATCATCCTCCTGGCACTTCTCAATCAGGTTGTCAATACCAAGGAGCAATTTATTTACAAGTTCGGGGCGTGAAATGTTTTTTGCAGCTCTGGCCTCCTGCCAGCCCTCCGCTTCTTTCCAACGGCTAACTGTAGCGCGGGAAACATCCAATTTGTCCGCTATCTCTACCATTGTTGCCCCATTGATGAATAGAGAGCGGGCAAGGGATTTGAGTTTGGATGAATCTTTCTTCTTCATAAGCTTATAAAAATTTCCCTCAAAAGTCTTGAAATCAAGGGGTGTAAGCAAAAAAGTGTGCAATGGTTTCATAGAAGTGTGCAACCGTTGCACACTTTTTTTGAACAATGATTGAACAACCGTAAACTCGCAACAAAAACAGAGAAAAATGCCTAAACAGAGAAAGAGAATCAGACTTACCAATGAGAGGTTGAACGCATACGGTACCTGGCTGGTGACCGAAGGCGGAGATATTGAACAGTACAAAAGAAATCCGGTACTCCTGTTCATGCACTCAAGAGGGAAAATAATAGGTCTGCTTAAAGACATTAAGGTGGAAGGGGATGAGATTACTGCAGAACCGGTATTTGATGAGGCAACCGAATTGTCTCAACAGTGCAAGAAGCAGTTTGAGTTCGGGTCCCTCAATATGGCTTCAGTAGGTGTTGACATTATTGAAACATCGGATGATCCTAAGCTGATAAAAGAGGGACAACGCTATCCTACCATTACAAAATGGAAACTTACAGAGGTTTCTTTGGTGGATATCGGTGCCAATGATGATGCCATTGTACTGAAGATGGACGGCAAGACAATTAACCTGGGCAAGGATGGTGAAAATCCTTTGCCTGCACTTAATAACAATCAAAACAATACTACAATGAATGAATTAAAGAATGTAGCCCTGCAATTGGGCTTGCCGGAGAATTCAGATTTGGCAGCTGTACTCTCCAAAATTAAGGAGATTCAGTTGGCAGCCCAAAAGAGTGATGAGCTGGAAACCAAATTGAAAACTATGGAGACCAATGCAATCACTGTTGCGGTTGATGCTGCTATCAAGGGGAGAAGACTGGATGCCTCACAGAAGGACCATTTTATCAACTTGGGTAAAAAACTTGGCCTTGAGGATTTGAAGACAACCCTTAATGCAATGACTCCTGCCCCTAAGCCAAGCAGTTTTGTCTCTCCGGAGAATAATGGCAATGCCACTTACAGCAAACTGAGTGAGGTTCCTGAGGCGGAGCGTTTGGAGCTGCGCAAGAACAACAGGAAAGAGTATGACAGGCTGTATCAGGCTGAGTACGGAAGGAAATGTGAAATCTAATTAAAATGTGTTTTATGAGACGTTTGATGACTTTAATTATGGCTGTCCTGTTCAATACAATTGCAGGCGCCTCAATTGGAGCAGCTGCGGGCCTTGACCCTATGATGGCTGCTATTGGAATGAACGGCATATCAGCCGTTGCAGGATTGCTTCCTATGGAGGCAGGTATCCTTAGAGAGGGTGTATGTAAAGAGATCTGGACCGGTGAGGTTGTAAGGAAGTTGGATGCTGAACTTGCTGCCAATTGGTTGGAAGGAGTTCCCGACCAATCAGCCCTTGTAGAAAATGATGTTATCCATCTTGTGGATGTTGGTGTAGAGCCGGAGGTGCTTATCAATAATACTACATACCCTATACCGGAGCAGGCAATCACAGATGAGGATATTCCTATTGGCCTGGATAAGTTCCAGACAAAAGTTACCCCTGTAACAGATGATGAGCTGCACGCTATCAGTTATGACAAGATGTCCAGAGTTATTGCATTACATCAGCCTGCAATCAGCAAAGCCAGGTATCGCAAAGCTGCTCATGCTATCTGTTGTGCAGAGCATACTGATAAAACCCCAGTGTTGACCACTACAGGAGAGGTTGACCCACTTACCGGAAGAAAACGATTGACCAAGGCAGATCTTGTGAGAATGAAATCTGCAATGGATGATTTGGGAGTTCCTGCAGATGGCAGACGACTGGTGTTGAGCCCTGAACACGTACAGGATATTTTGCTCTTTGATGAGAATTTTGTTCGTCAGTACTCACTGGATACTGTGAATGGTAAAGTTGGCCGTCTGTATGGCTTCGACATCTTTGAGTATGCTGCAACCCCATACTATACAACAGCGGGAGTAAAGAAAGCTTTGGGCACCAATCCTGAGGCAGGAGAGTTCAGATGTTCTTTTGCCTTCTATAAGGATAGGCTGTTCAAGGCAAGCGGTTCCCTTAAAATGTATTACAGCAGAGCCGAGACAGACCCTCAGTACCAGAAAAACAGGGTTGCTTTCCGCAATTACTTCATCTGTATGCCTAAAAAGGCTGATTGTGCAGTTGTGATGGCTTCCGGCTATGAAATGCCTCAGGCTTAATATTAAATCATAATCCATTGAAATATGAAACTGAAAGTTAGATTGACATTCCAGGATAAGGAGACAAAGAAGATCTACAAACCTGGCCAGATTATAGACATTGCAGATTCTACCAGAGTGCAGGATATGCTTAACCGCAAGCTGTGTGAGTCTGTTGACATCACAAAGAAAACGGGAGAAGGTACATCTGCTAAAGATAAGGGGAATGGTGGCAAAAAAGGAAATCCAAAGAGCCAGCAGCCCGCCAAAGTAGAAGTTTCTGCAAAGGAAGCTGACCCTGCCCCTGTAGAGAGTGCTGTAGAGGCTGCCGGGGAAAAGGATCCAGCAGAGCAAACCGACAACCAGGAGTAAATGGCTAAACCTCTTACATATCTTGTTCTACACTGCACAGCCACCCCTGAAGGCCGAGAAGTCAAATCTGAAGAGATAAGACAATGGCACACTGGCCCTGTAAGTAAGGGCGGGCGTGGCTGGAAGCAGGTAGGCTACACTGATATGATCCATTTGGATGGGGAACTGGAGAGGCTTGTGCCGAATAATGAGGATGCTGTTGTGGACAACTGTGAAATTACCAACGGGGCTGCAGGGTATAATTCAGTAAGCAGACATCTTGTATATGTAGGCGGTCTGGAAAAAGGTACAATGAAGCCTAAGGATACCCGGACAGCAGAACAGTTGGAGGCAATGAGAGAATATGTAACACAGTTCCATAAACGGTTTCCTAAAGTGAAAATTGTAGGCCATAATGAACTTGCAAAGAAGGACTGCCCTTGTTTTGATGTTCAGGAATGGCTCAAGAAAATAGGTATTCAACAGTAGAATTATGGCACTCAGTGAGATTCTGAATTTAGTGCTTGGTGGAGGTCTTATTGCAACTGTCATTGCTATTCTTACTCTAAGGGCCACTGTAAAAAAGGCCATTGCAGAGGCTGAGAAAGCAAAGGCAGAGGCAGAGAAAGCAAAGGCGGAAGCCGAGACAATAAAGATAACCAACACTGAGCTGGCAACAAGGGTACTTGTTGAGAACATTGTTAACCCCCTCAAAGGGGAATTACAGGAAACAAGAGAAGTATTAGATGATACAAGGAAAGAATTGGCTTCATCCAAGAGGGAGACTGCGAGACTCCGCAAGGCTATTGATGCAGCTTCTAAGTGCAAGCATCATGATAATTGTCCTGTCCTCAGCGGGATGTGGGACAACAAGAAAGGTCTTGGAGACAACCCGGCAGAACGAGACAGTAAGGCAAAAAGACAGCCTCTTGCGAGAGATGCGACTGGTAAAGATGGAAAAGGTTCCGCAATCAGTGGCGACACTGCAGGTGAGTCAGCAGAGCCTCCGTGATCTGCCCCCCAGAGCAGAGTACAGGGCTCAGAACGGGCAGGCTACTGCCGTTCTGAAGATTGAAAAAGACACCATCATCGTGTATGCAATATGTGATTCTCTGCAACGGATGTGTGAATACTATGAACTTAAGGCAACAAGAGCTGAGGAGGCATACAACAATTTGCAGCTTCAGGTGGAAGAGGAGAACCAGAAAAGGGTAAATCCATTCAAGATTGCCATTATATCATTTTTGGTGGGAATGTTTACCACCTTATTGACTTGGATAATTATAAAACTACGATTAAGATGAGTACAAATACCAATAAAAGTGTATTAGACGGAACTGATCTCATACTGAGTGCTAAAGGAGCAGCCTTAGGATTCAGTACAGGTTGTAAAGTAACTACTACAACTGAAACTGGAGAAAGAATGACCAAAGAGGCAGCTTCCGGCAAGTGGAAAGAGAAGTATGTTAAGAGTTTTGCTGAAAGTATTACGTCAGATGGTTGTGCATTGGTTAATGGGGACGAAGATACCCCTACCTATGATCAGTTGAAAGCTATGCAGTTAGCTGGAGAACCTATTGAGGTGCAATACAGCCTAAGAGATGGCGATGCCAGAACCGGTAAAACAGAGGGCGGATATAAAGGCTACTATATCATTACATCCCTTGAACTTGATGGCCCGGCTGGTGAAGATGCCAAATATAGTGTTCAGCTTGAGAACAGTGGCCCAGTTAACAAAGTGGGTGCAGGTTTAACTGAAGTTCCAACTGCTTAATATTAGGGTATGCTTACAAGAATAAAGGTTAATGGTAAAGAGTATCCTTGTAGGATTACAATGGGTGCTATAGTGCGTTTCAAACGTTTGACAGGCCTTGATATAAAAGATATCAAGCCTGATGATATTGAGAATTATCTGGCATTCCTGTGGTGCTGCATCGTAAGTGCATGTAATGCGGATAAAGAGGAGTTCTCTATCCCTCTTGAGGATTTTATGGATCATTTGGACCCGGACCAGTTGACTCAATGGACTGAAGGGTTGGCAGAAGACCAGGAAAAAAAAAGTTAACAGAGGGGAATTCTGATTTTGATGGGATTGAGAAACTGTTGGCTATAGCAGTGGGGTGTATCGGGATGAGTGTAGAGGACTTTGAAAGGTGCACCCCCTCTGAATTTACGGAGATTGGTAAAATATGGCTTGAAAGGGAGGAGTATACCAATAAACGGACGTGGGAACAGACAAGATTGATTGGCTATTCTTCTTTACGCCCATACCTCAAGCCAGGAGTAACAGCAGAACAAATATTCCCACTCCCATGGGATGGTAAAAAGGAAAATACAGCAAACGAGATATCGAAAGAGGAGTTTAAGGCAAGATATGCGGCGGCCAAAAAGAAATGGGGGCTGAAGTAGGTTAGCAGCAATTATTGTTCCCAGTATTCTTCCATAAAACAGATATCAGCCAAAATGGGAAGCCAATCATAAAAATTACACCTCCTATCCAAACTGCAATATTGAATATGAAATCTAAGATACTCTCCATAACTGATTGATTTAACGCAAATATATGGAAAAAGTTTCAATAATTATAGAACTAAAGGATAAAATATCTGCTGCACTTGGGAAAATTGAAGATGCATTTGAGCAAGTAGATAAAGAAATCAAAAATGCCCAATCCTCAACTTCACGGTTCCAAAGTGTATGTGATAAACTGAAGATGCCACAATTAGATGCATTCTTTAATATTGTGGATAAGGTTGGAGGGGCCTTTTTATCAGTATCTGAGGCAGGTATGTCTTTTGGGCAATCAATGGCAGATCTTAGTTCCATAACAGGGATAACCGGAAAGGAGTTGGAGAATCTTGAAAAAAGAAGTAGGGAACTTGGAGCCAGTTCAGGGCTTGGGGCGGATACTGCAGCGCGTGCGTATTCTATCCTGGCATCCAATATTGAAATATCTAAAATAGGCATTGAGGGACTTAATACACTGCAGGAGAAATCCATTACTTTGGCTCAAGCTGCAGGTATGTCTCTTGATGGAGCTGCGACAGCTTTAGCGGGTACTGTTAACCAGTTTGGGCTTGGAGCTGAGGAGGCCGATAGAGTCATCAATGTATTGGCTGCAGGTTCAAAGTACGGAGCAGCCGAAATTGAAGATCTGACACAATCATTTAAGATTGTGGGTGCTGCCGCTTCTGCTATGGGTATGAATGTGGAGAGTACCGCAGGAGCATTGGAGGTCCTTTCACAAGCAAACCTGAAAGGCAGCGAAGCTGGTACGGCATTGCGCAATATCATACTAAAGCTCAATACAGAGCTTGGCGTTAACCTTGGGGAGACATCTTTGGGTACAGCACTGGAGGCCTTAAAGCCGAAACTTACTGACGCAACATACCTTTCCAAGGTGTTTGGTATGGAAAATATTGCAGCGGCTCAATTCCTTATTCAGAATGCTGCTGCAGTGGATGAGATGACAGCTCAAGTTACAGGCACCTCCATAGCACAAGAACAGGCGGCTATAAGAACTGCAACATCAGCACAAAAGATGGCAGAACTTAGAGCCCAAATTGACAATATCAAAATTGGTCTAACGGAGTTTACAGGTTCACTTACCCCATATATGGCCATAGTGGCAGAAAATGCAGCAGCCCTTGCAGGAATACTGGAAATAGGTAAATATCTGTATGGTGGAATTGTAAAGATTAGTAAGGTTATAGGAATACTTACAAAGGGTACTTTAGCGCAAAATATTGCAACAAAAGCAGCAACAGTAGCAACTCAAACATGGACCGTTGTGCAGAAAGCATTGAACCTTGCTCTCTCTATGAACCCTATAGGTATTGTCATAAAAGCATTGGGATTACTTGCTGCAGGAATTGCCATTGCATACAATAAGTGCGATGGATTCCGTGCAATCTGTGATAAGGTTTGGGGGGCAATCAAGAATGTGGCATCATTGATCTGGGGCAGTCTTGTGAAAGCATTTGAAAAGGTCTCAGGTGCTATTCAAACGGCCTGGAACTGGCTGAAAAAATTCCTTGGGATTAAGGATGATTCTCCTGTGGATAGCACAACCCAAGCAATCAATGCCCAGACAGATGCAATCAATGAGAATACTGCAGCCAAGATAAATAATACCGCTGTTCCTTTTGACCTTACATTGCCAGATACTGCTCAGCAAACTGTTATACCTACAACTACTCCTGCTGTGGCAAAGCCTGAAATAAAAGTTAGGCCTGTGTTGGATCTCCCTGCAATGAAACAAGTATCTGGCCCTATAGAGAAACTTGCTCAAAAAGATCTGACCATACGTCTTGGACTATCGGGAGTAAAGCCTGTCATCAAAGGAGTTGAAGATTGCTCTACCCAAATTGCTACTGTTGCCAGACAGGGACAAACTGCATCAGAAGCTATGAGGGGGCTGAGCTCAATAATGGGCAGTATGGGTAAAATTGTGGGGGATGGGGCAAGTAAATGGCTTGAATGGGGGGCAAGTATTATAAGTGCTGTTGCATCAGCAATACCTGCTATAATGGCCATTATCCCGGTTAAACAGGCAGAGACTACAGCAAATACAGCAGCTGCTGCAACTGGAGCTGCATCATCAGTGGCAAGTATCCCTATTGTGGGCCCTATTATGGCTGTTGCTGCAATTGCCAGTGTTTTAGGGGCCATTGCGTCAATACCAAAATTTGCAAATGGAGGTATTGCATACGGTCCCACCTTGGGACTTTTTGGAGAGTACGCAAATGCTGCATCCAACCCTGAGGTTGTTGCCCCATTGAATAAGTTGAAATCTCTTATAGGGGTTGATAATAATGGCAGAAAAGGTAAGGTGGAATTTAAAATTAAGGGTAGAACCTTGAAGGGGTTATTGGAAAAAGAATCAAGAATATCATACAGGACAAATGGCTAAAGGGATACGATATAGTGGCAGTTTCCTTTCGGAAAACAACGTAAGGTGGAGAGTTGATATACTCCAAGAAGGGTATGGCAGCACTGTGCCAATTAACCTGGTATTTCCTGCAGATTCACCATTGGAAATCAGTTGGGAGTCGGATGATAAGGTTAATCCCATACAGTGCTCTGCAGTAACTTTGAAGCTGTTGAGTGTGAGTGACAGGGAGTTCCTTGATTTATACACAGTAGAAGTTGGAGCAATACTGTTGAATGTTTATCGGGATGGAATTTTATACTGGAGTGGTACTCTTGATACAGAACTTTATGAGGAGCCTTATGCATACGCAGAAGATTATGAAGTTACCCTGACTTTTACAGATTTGGCGTGCCTGGACAGATTCAGTTGGTCAGCAACAGGCTTCATGAGTATCAATGATATGATAGCCCTCTGCTTGGATAAAGCCGGGATAACTTACACTAAAATTGTAAAATACATAAGCACAAAAAGGGATTATAATTTTGTTGCTAAGAATATTGCACTGGATAAGGAGAACCTTTTACAAAGCAACTTCTATGATGAAGAGGGGGAAGCAATGACCTGCATGGAAGTACTGAAAGCTATATTGCAGCCTTTTGCATTGCGAATAATCCAGAAAGCAGGGAAGATAATAATATATGATATCAATGCCCTTTTTGAGTCTTTAAACAAGAAATATATATACTGGAAATATGATGACTCCCAGCTGTCCTGTGACAAGGTGTTCAATAATGTTCAAGTAACATTTTCCCCTTATGCAGATGCTAAAATATTGGCTGGGGATGTTGAACATAATGATGATTTGACTGATGAGAGCGGTGGGCTGTTGTTCAATATGTCATACGAAAAGAACAGTTATGGGTTTGCCTCAGATCTTGACGGATTCCGGCTACATCATGGTACCGATTGGAAAAGTGATCTAACTCTAAGCAATGGGGCCAGATTCTTCCAGATTTCACCGATACATTCAGGTAATGAGGAGACTGGAGTAATAGTGTCTTTACGCTCCGGTTTGGGTTCTATCAAGACAGATGGGGCAACGAAGCAACTATTTAATACCCCTAAAGACTGTGGGACCATTGCAAAAGGGAATGTAAATACAAGGACTATCATAAAGTGTCCTCCTGTTTACCTTGGATATACATCTATCTCAAGGACGAAATATAAGCTCAAACTTAATTTGGACTTGCTTTGGGATGTACGTTATAATCCATTTGAAGAGGCCGGGAATAATAATGAAAGTGGCTTATGGGGCAATATGAACGACTGGTGCAACTTTGCTTACGTGCCAATAAAATTGACATTGCGTTCACCTGAAGGAGAAGCATTATACCATTATGAAAATTATAAGGTAATGGAAAGCTCATCCTATGAGCATAAGGGTTCAGAGTGCCATTGGGTCGCAGGTGAGGGTGATTGGGGACAGGCATATCTGTGCTATTATGACAGTTCTAACAGGAAGAACAAGACCGGGCTTGGTGGTTGGGCAAAGAATAAACAAATCATCGGTTATTACAGGGGTAATTTACCGGAGAGATGGCAAACAATAGGTGATGGGGAGTTCATTGATTTGCCAATGTGCGGAGGGTATCTGGAGTTGGAAATTGGCGAAGGCCTTCATCAATTTGATTATAAACGTGAGGTAAAGGATATATACAAATGGACCCGTTGGGTTGCGTATAAGAACCCATCAATAACCCTGTGCAAGCGCAATTACATTGAGGTTGACACTAAAGATATAGTTGATTCTGCCTGGATCAATAAGGCGGCAAAGGAGGGGTTTGATATTGATACAATAGTTGGTGTTACAACTGCAGCTTATGGAAGCCCCAATGCCAAAGGACAGATATTTGATGAAGATTACAATATACTGCAGGAATTTGAGCGTGCTGGAGTAACAGACAGACTTGAGAGGCTTCTGATAGGTACTGTGTACAGCCAATATGCCGGGCGTAAAAATATCCTGTCTGGTACAGCAGAACTCCTCCCTGAATTCTGCATACTTGGGGACAACAGTATGGATGGTACATTCTTATTGCAGAATGAGGTTCAGGATTGTATTTCAGATACATCAGAAATAACAGCAGTTGAGATTGCTGAGGATAATTATGAGGGTATAGAGTATGAATAACTATAATGTAAAAACCACAACGAGAACAGCAGCTCCACGAAGCAAGAGGTTGAAGGAATTGGGGGTACATTCCGGAACAACTTCAGGGGGTTCTGTAATCCCATCTGGAGGCGGTGGCCAACCCGCCGATACCGGGGATGGGCATACACATACCAATCTTGAGGCATTGGAGGCTATCAGGATAGATGAGCTGTTTTATTTGTGGCTGTCACAAAAGCTTGAGGGGGAAGATGAGTCTAAGCTGGAGAAAGTGAAAGCGGGTTTTGCAGATTTGGCAGAGAAGGCAAATACTGCAATTGACGCTGAAAAATGGTCGGGAAAATTATTTAAGGATTACCTGGACCAGCCAGTACGTAAAAAGGACATGGTTGAATTCCTTGAGGTGGTTGCCAAGAATTTCAAGACTCCAGGGTTCTCATCCGGAGTGAAAGGTTCCGGAGCTGCCATAACTGAGGATGGAGCTGTGGAGGGAGATAGTGTCATTGCCAGAAAGAGCTTCCAATCCTTAGGCCCTGCAATATTCAATGAAAATTTATCATCTGAAGAATTTGTATCAGGATTCCTTAATGGGAAAGGATGGGCAGTCTTCAGGAAAGAGATTTTGAATGCCCTTGGAGTAAAGGAAACAAAATATACTGCGGAGTTCGATGAGCTTATCATAAGAGGGGCTATGAGGGTATTTTCCCTTGTTGTAAGCCAAATGCTTGGTGAGAATGATAACCGCGTTTTCACTGCTATGCTTGAGGTGGACCATTATGATCCGGATAGTGGCAAGGTGTTCCTGAAGACCCAGGATGGCAAGCTATACAATCCTTTCCGTAAGGATGATTACATTATGGTGCAGCAGTACAATGGTATGTCATCCCAGGATAACGGCCATTATGTTACCAAGCAGTATGAGCTTATTGTTACTGATGCCGGTATGGGTAGTACGGAGGCTAGAGAAAACCGTTTGGATTGGGTAAAATTCAAGAATTTTACTTCTCTAGGTGGTGCTACAGCTGAGGAACTTATTACTGCAGGAGATACTTTTGTGAGGGTTGATAATGCTTCAGATCCTGACCGTAAGGGTATCATTCAGGTGATGACAGTTGGCACAGATACTCCGTATATAGATATTATCCATGGGTTGAAGACTGACCCTGATAATGCCTTGAAGGGGCGTCTGGGCAACCTTAAAGGAATACAGCATCATTTGTTCGGTTGGCTGCAGGGTTTTGGAGAGTTGCTGCAGAACTTGTATGCTGTTGGTGATTTCAGGCTCCGTAGGACTGGTGAGTCTTTGGATTCCAAGATTGAGATGCTCAAGGGCGTTTTTTCTACAGCTTACCAGCGGATGACTTATGAGCTTACGGAGGAGGATAATTATCTCAAGAACGCTTCTTTTACTGAGTCACTGGATGGTTGGAGTTCTGCTAATGATTTCCAGTTATTGACACAGAATGGTGAAGCTTTGCTGTTAAATGGTGAACTTTCAACAACTGTCGGGAAGACTGCAAGAGTGGAGGAGTATGATGGCCGTAGGATGTTGCGTCTGAAAAATAGTTACATACTGCAGGCTAATGCGGATATCCGCAAGCCCGGTACTCATAAGGAGTACCTCAAGAGTTCAGACGGGTTGTTGGAGGATGGATATAGGGAGGTTCAGGATACATTGTACCTTACCATCAAGTTGCTGGCCAAGACTTCCGGCACATTGACCATTGGCCTGCAGGGGGCTTCTGCAGATATTGGGGCTTTGCCCTTTGTTCAGGCAGCCATTACTTCTTCTTATGATTGGCAAACTTTCCAATGGAGCGGCATTTGGGATGGTTCTGGAGATTTCATTCTGCAATATACCGGGGATATGTATGTGGCTGTGCTGTCATTGACAGACAGGCCTATTGATGAGTTCAAGAAGAGTGTATCTACTTCCATAGAGCAGACCGACAGCAATATCAAGTTGCTTGGTACCAATGTGGACAATATTAACGGCACTGTAACGCAGCTTGGGATTGACCTTGATGCAGCGCAGGGGGATATTTCCATCTATGCCAAGAAGGTTGATAATCTTGAGGGCAGTGTTTCTGATTTGGGCATCAGGTTTGATGCTGCGGAAGACAGTATTGAGATTTATGCTACCAAGATTGACAATGTTTCCAAGACAGTAACACAGCTTGGGATTGACCTTGATGCAGCGCAGGGGGATATAGTACTATATGCCCAAAGGATAACCGATCTTGAGGGTGCTACAGTTGACAACACTTCTGAGATATCCGAGCTTAAGGTTACTGTTAGTGGCATATCCAGTACTGTTGTGTCAGTTCAGGGGGATTTGGATGATGCCAAAAGTGTTGCAGCAGCAGCTTCATCAGCTGCTCTTGAGAGAGCCAATGAGGCTTATGATGAGGCTGACAGTGCGTGGTGGGCAGCATATAATGCCCAATCCTCAGCAGATGCAGCCTATAATAAAGCTGTTGCAAATGCTACGGCCATAGAACAGAATGCCGACAGTATCAGTGCTATTGCAGGGCTGTTTGATGAGGATGGTCATCTGCTTGAGGGTAGTGGTTGGGTAACAACTACCAGTTGGGCAGGATTGTATTCTATGGTTACAGACCTTGAGGGGGAGATTGCAGCCAAAGCAGAGATGAGTACAAGTGTGCAGTATGACCCGGACACAGGCCTTGTTACAAGCAATATCAGGTTATCTGCTGACAATATCAGCCTGGAAGGTATAACCACCATCAATGATTCTTTCAGTGTGGATTATGATGGTACTACCCGTATAGCCGGTTTCGTAGTATCCGGCAATGGCCTTACCAATAGGAATCCGGACGGCTCATTTACCAATGATGCATATGTTATTTTCCGTAATGATGCACACAGATGCTTTGCCGGCATTGGTGGCAATGTTGCTGCTTCCAGTACCGGCTTGCGAGCAGTTGCCCGTTTTGAGAATCTGGATACATCTGATCAGTGGTCACTGGGTACCAACTATGCGGCTGTTGTTTCTGCACAGGGAGCGCGTGACAATGTTGCCCTGGCCATTGATGGTGGCAGTATATATGGATTTGCAATGAAAACTACTGTAGTGTCTCCATCTGCTACCAGCAAATACTTGACAAGAACCGACTTTAATGTTGTGTGCCTGAATTCTAGCGACTGTACAGTTACTCTTCCAACTATGTATCCTTATGATGATGGCCATGTGGTGAGAATAAAGAAACTGGGGGATGGGAACGTGAAGGTGAAGATGACTTACTGCTATACATGGCAAAGTTTGGGGGTTACAAGAAGTTCTATCCCTGTGCTAGTATACAATAGGGGTGACACAATAACAGGAAGTAGTAATACCCTTAATATTGAGAGTACAGGTGAATCCTGTGAGTTTGTTTGGTGCAGAGATGTAAACTATACTGTCAATGGTTCGCAGTATTATGGTACTTGGATTCAGTATAAACTTCCACGAGATTGGTAAATACATAACCTATAATATATGAATGTAAATTTTAAGAGAGATTTTGTTGATTGCTTCGGGATGACAATCACAGAAAAAGTAAAAGATTTCACCGCACCAAATGGTGAGAAAGAGGTTCCTCTTTCAGTTTGGATGAAACTTGCCCGTCTGCTGTTTAATTTGTCATCTATGTCGGGTAGACCGATAGATGAGAAACTTAAATTCCAGGCTTACAAGTTGAGTTGTCGTATAGCCAAAAACCCTGCAGATGTTGAGCTGAGTTTTGAGGAGGCTGTTTTCATTAAGGAGGTTGCTTGCGAATACTTATCAGCTGGTGCATATGGCTATGTGGTGGAGATTATAGAAGGAAAAATTGTTTAACCATTAAATATGAATGTTATGAAGAAGAAATCATCAAATGCAGTGGTCAATTATGACCCAGTACAACTGAGTGAAGCAGCAGCTGTCCACTTTACCAGAACCACAGATGCTTCAGGTACCACCATCTATGGTAAGATTGTCAAAGAAGGTGCTGAAGTTGGTAATGTGGCCTACAGTAGCAAGGGCGGTTATATGAATACTTCTCTTAAACCGTTCAGCGCCTTGACAGAGGGAGAGGTTAAATCCCTATATGCCCAGGTGCCTGATTGTATATCCGAGGTTCTATCAGAAGCGTAAGGAGGTGAACTATGCCAGGACAACAGACAAGACAGACAGAGCACGAGGCTTTTTATGCCTCCATCATGCCGGGTTTCCTGGAGTATTTGGGGCGTAATGCTTCAGATGTAGACAGTATAGAGCTTGCAACCACATTGGAGGGAGTCAATACCCTTCCAGCCCGTATGGATATCGGGGGTGTTGTCAAGACAGTGCTTGTTCCGTTAACCCTGCTTACCAAAGAGGTAGATGCCAATATTGCAGCGTGTGTAGCAGCCACCACCGCTGCCAATACAGCAGCCTCAGAAGCTTCAGCAGCAGCCAAAAAGGTTACAGATTCTATTACGGATATAGCCACACAGAAGCAGGCAGCTTTGGCTGCAGCTGCCAGTGCTAACAATGCAGCATCAGCAGCTACCACAGCCAAGAATGCTTGTACAAATGCTACCGATGCGTGTATTCAAGCAACAGCGTTGTGTGAGCAGAAAACGCAAGAATGTGCGGATGTCATAGCCTCATGCCGAGCGGCAACACAAGAGTGTGCCAATGAGACTGCCAACAGTAGAGTTGCAACAGTAGCAGCCAATACTGCAGCGGCCAAAGCCAACAGCGAGTCTTCTAACCTATCCACACTCAAGACCGCATGCCAGGATGTGACAACCAGGTGCGAAAGTACCAACCAGAAGGCAACTGAAAAGGTTGTTGAGATGGAGAGTCTGATGAAGAACTTTTCTGGAGAATCTCAAGCAGCTCCTGCAAGGCTTGTTGTCACAGCCCCTGCCACCATAAGCACCAGGAACAAGATTGCACAGAAGATTATAGCGCAGCTTTATCCTAGCTATGTAATGAGAAATGTTTTGTATCGTAAGGAAGAAGGCAGCTCTCTTGCTGTGGATCCATCCGGTAACCTTAAGGTAAAAGGAACAGGTACCAGTACAATCTACATCATTCCTACCCAAAACACTGATTTATGGCAGCAGGTTGATATCACAGTCCGGACACCTCTCATCCGCCTGACAGGTACCGGCAAGATGCGTTTGAATGGCGGTAAAATAAGGATTGTTTAACGATTTAACATTGATTATATGGCATTAACAGAAGCCGAAGAGGCAAAATTGCGTACGATAATCAACGCATTTGATGGGGGCCAGCAGGTGGATGATCTTCCTATGGCCACCAGTAGCATCCAGGATAAGGAACTGGAGGTATTTGATAAGAAGACAGGAGCCTCCGGACGTATGGCTGTCCGTGATGCGGTAAATATGGCCAATGCCCCATATTTTGCGAGGTATTGGGATACATCCCTCAGTACACCCAAGGCCTCAGGTTGGGAAGGTTCTTTGGACTTTGGCCGTAGGATTCCGGAGGAACTTGAACTTGGTGGTTATCTTGTAAAGAATGACCACAGCAGACGTAAACTTGACCCTACAAATCATAACAGATTTGCTACAGGCGAGGCTGCCAAGTTGGACGGTAGTATGGGGCACTACCAGTGGGGATGGGGTAAACCGTTTTATGTAGCAGTATGGACTGAGGGTACAAAGGAATATAAAGCCATTTCTCTGTCTCCTATCCCAGGTAAGTACAATTACCGCATACCTGTGGGTTCTATGACAGCAATGGGCCATGCAGCAATGGAGAGGTCCACCAATACCCTTGTAAGTTATATCAATGATGATCCTAACTATAGAGGTGGAGACAACCAGTCAAGTTATGACGGTACCCACAAGACCCTACTTGGGCGAGCTGTAACTTCCATTACTACAGAGACAGCCAGAGCAGCAGCGCGTAGAAACGGAGTTGGTTGGATGTGCGGTACTATGCGCCACAGCTTTATAGTTGCTGTACTGTTTGAGATCATCTTTGGAACAAAGAATATGCAGGCCACATACAATTCAGCTAAAGATGCAGATGGATTGTATCAGGGAGGCCTTGGTACTGGAGTAACGACAATAGGAAGTACAGCATGGAGTAATTTGAATGGTTATAGGCCATTCTTGCCGACCAGTATTGGTGTAGAGCTGGGTGACGCATGTGGAGTAGTCAACTATGAAGTAAAAGATGCAGATGGCAATGTAGTCTATACAGCTCCGGTGCCAGTCTTTTTTGGACTTAAGAATCCCCACGGCTACTTGTGGCGTCTGCAGGATGATGAGTTCTGCAAGGTTAATGAGGATACCTCTATGACACACCTTGTAGCACCATCTATCTACGGAAATTGGACTTGTGGCGTGGAGGCCGGAATGGTTGCAAAATCCAAAAGCCCGACACAGGGGGAAGGATACATTAAGAAGGTCAGCTATGACAATCTTGAGTTGTTCCCGACTCAAATCGGGGCAAGTGAGTCCACCTACCACTGTGATTATTTTTGGAATACGTCCGGCGCAACTTCTGGTTTCCGCCTGGTTCTGCGTGGTTGTGGTGCGGACGATGGCGGGCGCTCGGGTCCGTTTGATGTCGACGTGGTCGGTGCTGTCACGAATTCCAGCGTGGGCCTCGGTGCGCCTCTCTGCGAAGCGGCAGAGGAGTGGCCATTGGATCCGGTGTATGCGGAAGTGGCCTAAAGGGGCCTGAAGGGACCAAAAGAAACCGTGACCGATAGGTCACCCATACCGCGAAGCGGTCGGAAATTTTTTTCAGTTCTTTGACTTTTTTCCATATTCTTTATTTGTGTGTATCTTTGTGCCCAAGGCTGTCATCCCTATGGCATGGTGTTCTGGTTTCCGCCTGGTTCTGCGTGGTTGTAGTGCGGACAGTGGCGGGCCGTCGGGTCCGTTTGGTGTCAGCGTGGACTGTGCTGTCACGAATTCCTACGTGATCATTGGTGCGCCTCTCTGCGAAGCGGCAGAGGAGTGGCCATTGGATCCGG
>JAZTYE010000036.1:0-2079 GCA_045636765.1 Candidatus Egerieisoma sp. | reverse complement strand
ACAATGCTCAGATAAAAGAGTAATTTTTGCACAAGCAGTTGCTTGAAAAGAGAACACCCTGCAAGAGCGCTTGCAGGGTGTTTCTTGTATTTTCCATTTCTCAAATCCTCTTCTTGTCCCATTTGGCAACCTTCATGTAACACAAACAGGCAATTCCAAGCAGTGCACCGTACAGGATCTCAGCTGTCCATACAAGCTCAACTCTTGTAGTAAAGTGTGTCATAAACCAGATGAAAATCACATAAAATACCAGAACTGAAGTCTCCAGATAGAGTGCAGCCGATGTATTTCCGGTACCGGAAACCGCCTCAAAGAATGCATTGCCAAATCCCTGGAAAAGGGTTCCTATACATACCACCAAAATTGAAGGGACAACCAGCTTTGCAAACGCAAGATCATCTGTATAAATGCCGGCAATCTGCACAGGGAAGATGGCGGCCAATACAACAATAAATATTGTACTTAGCAGACAATTCATCAGCACTTTGTTTATTGTAGGAAAAACCTGTTCCGTGTGCCCCTCCCCTATAATTCTGCTCACCAGAGTATTGGTTGTGGTTGAAAAGGCAAAACATGGGGTAATGAGAATAAGGTATACACTCCTTGTTATGGATGATATTCCGGCAGCTGTTTCTCCCATCTTCTCTATAAGGACAAAAAAGATGAACCACACGCCAAAAGAGAAAAGCTTCTGAACCATAGTAGGGGTAGATATCCTTAAAATCCTTCCCATAAGCTCAGACTCCAACCTGTAACTTTTGAACATACCAAACTCTTGGCCTCTCAGTGTTATGTAACTATACACCGTAAAGAATATAAAAGCAGACACCTCTGCACACAAAGATGCCAGTGCTGCTCCGCCAACTCCCATCTGCGGAAAGCCCAAGTTGCCGAATATCAGACAATAATCCAGCGCAATATTCACTACAGCCATTATAATAGTGGAATATGTAATTACCTTGGTATTGGATATTCCTACATACAACGCCCTGTAGAGGTAATTGAAACACACAAACAATATTCCAAACTGACGGTAATTCACATACTCAACAGAAGCTTCATAAATGCCAGGTGAATCTATAAGCCACAACAGAAGATGGTCTGAGAAGAAATACAGCACAGAAAACAGCAGTGAACCCAATACCAGAACAAAAAGGGAACCGTGCTCAAAAATCACCCCTATCCTGCCATAATTCCTCTCTCCAAAACGGCGAGCCACAATAATCTGTATACCAATGGCAAAACCGGCTGCCACAGTAGTAAACAGCAAATAAAAAAGGCCGGCAAGCATAGAGGCCCCCAAAGCCACAACACCCAAATGGCCCAAAAAAGCCGTATCTGTAAAATTAATTATAGTCTGGGCCAGGTTCCCCAACATAATGGGCAATGCAATGCCCCAAATCTCCCTATTGGTTATTTTTGCTTTCATCTCAAACTAATGAATTATTCTGCGCAACATATACTTAGATTTTTAGGTTGGACACAAATTTTTAACGGTCCAATTTGGATATCTCCCTCTGCAGCAATTCCAGAAACATGGCGCCGTGGCCGCCGTCCATCTGGGAATGGTGGAACTGGAAGGAGATTGGAAGGGTGGTCTTGAACCAGCCTTTGCGGTATTTGCCCCACATAACCATTGGATTGTTGAACATGTCTGTGTACTGGTTTACAATACAATCCAGCTCTGTCTGAACCATTGCAGATGTGCCCACAATCATATAATCCTCAAGAAAAGAGCTTTTGCACTCTGCCGACGCCTGCGCTGTAAGGGTATGGTATGCCTCAACAAACTTCTTCAGATTATTGGTAAAAGGGATATCGCATGAATTGATTCCACCTTTGCTGTTGTTTACAATTACATTGATTGCTATGCTGTCAAACCTGTACAGTTTGCCTTTGTCGGGAAGAAGATAGAACTCCTCAACCTGGGTTGCGGCCTTTCCAATGCACCAGCAGAGGAGGGCATTGAATTTAACGCCCATCTTTTTGCTTGTCTTGAGCAGGCGGCTCACATCAAAAGTTTTGGTAAGGGTAACCATGGGCATTGGGGAGGTCATCCACATCTGGAATGCCTCTGCT
>JAZTYE010000035.1:0-2104 GCA_045636765.1 Candidatus Egerieisoma sp. | reverse complement strand
TTATTTTGCTTTCTGTATGTGGTTTTATTATTTTTGCACCGCAAATTTTGACTAAATAACAAAGAAAAAAGAGATAATTATGAGAAAGAAAATTGTTGCAGGCAACTGGAAAATGAATACCACTGTTGCAGAGGGCGTTCAGTTGGCAAAAGATGTTTTGGCTAAAGTATCAGAGGTTCCTGCTGAGGTTAAATTGGTAGTTGCTCCACCTTTCGTACACATCACTTCTGTAGGTGCAGTTCTTGAGGGTTCTGCAATTGGCCTTTCAGCACAGAACTGTGCAGATGAGGTTAAAGCTGCTTACACTGGTGAGGTTTCTGCAAAAATGGTTGCTTCAACTGGTGCACAGTATGTTATCCTTGGCCACTCAGAGAGAAGAGAGTACTATGGTGACACCAATGAGAAACTTGTTAAGAAAATCAACTTGGCTCTTGCAGAGGGTCTTGCACCAATCTACTGTGTAGGTGAGAAACTTGAGGAGAGAGAGGCTGAGAAACACTTTGAGGTTGTAGGTTCTCAGGTTAAAGAGGTATTGTTTGGCCTTACTGCTGAGCAGATGAAGAATGTTGTTATTGCTTACGAGCCAGTTTGGGCTATTGGTACAGGCAAGACTGCTACCAGCGAGCAGGCTCAGGAGATCCACGCATTCATCCGCGCTACTTTGGCTGAGCAGTTTGGAGCTTTGGCTGAGGAGATCACTATCCTTTACGGCGGCAGCTGCAAGCCTTCAAATGCAAAAGAGCTATTTGCTCAGAAAGATATTGACGGTGGTTTGATTGGTGGTGCTGCTCTAGTTGCTGATGACTTTGTAGCAATTGCAAAAAGCTTCTAATAACTTAAAACAGATCAAATAATGAATTACATAGAAGTTGCAATAGAGATTACTCCTTATTCTGAGGAGAATGCAGAGATTGTAATGGCTATGTTGGATGATATCCCTTTTGAGAGCTTCTCTACGGAGGAGCCTCTCCTAAAGGGTTATATTGGGCAGGATAATTTCAATCAGCAGAATCTGAAGACTGTATTGAGCTACTTTGATGGCGGTGCATCCGGCTTTGATGTTTCATTCAGTACCTCCTTTATTAAGGAGGAGAACTGGAACCAGACATGGGAATCTGATTTTGAACCTATCTTTATAGATGGCCTTGTTACGGTAAAGGCTCCTTTCCATAAAAATCTTCCTCTTACTAAGTACAATATCCGTATTGAGCCTAAAATGGCTTTTGGTACCGGCCATCATCAAACAACTACTATGATGGTAAAGGGGTTGTTGGATTTGAATGGGGAAGGTGAGAAGAGTGCTGAACTTTGTGGCGCTTCAGGTTTGTTGGCTGGCTGTTGTGGTGGCAAGGGGTGGAGAAACTTGCGTGGCAAACAGGTGCTAGATATGGGTACCGGTACAGGTGTGCTTGCAATCCTTGCGGCAAAGATGAAAGCCAAAAGAGCTGTACATGCCATTGATGTAGATATAGTGGCCGTAAATTCTGCCAAAGAGAATGCCTGGAAAAACAGATTGGCTGAGGCTATCCATACACTATACGGAGATGGCTCACTTATCCAGGCCAATAAATATGACCTTATTCTGGCCAACATTAACAGAAATATCCTTATGCAGGATATGGATACTTACTACAGGGGAATGCGCAAAGGCGGTGTACTTGTACTAAGCGGTTTCTATACAGAGGATATTCCGGTTCTTGAGACCTGTGCAGCAGAAAAAGGATTCAAACTGGTTGCAACCAGGGACATTGACAACTGGGCAAGTATGATTCTGCTAAAAGCGTAAGTTTTTATCCTTTTTTGTAAAAATCTGCAATTAAAATTTGCATTTGTAAAAAATATAGCTACCTTTGCAATCCCAATACGGACCTGCGGGCGTGGCGTAATTGGTAGCCGCGCTAGACTTAGGATCTAGTGCCGAGAGGCGTGGGGGTTCGAGTCCCTTCGCCCGCACAAAAAGAGCTTTAATTCTTAATTGATTATAAATCAAAGAGTTAGAGCTCTTTTGTTTTTATGAGGTACAAGAGAGGTACAAAAATTTCGTTAAATTTCCGTACGGTTTCCGGTACAAAGATAAGGTTTCAGATATTACAACATGGGGTTA
>JAZTYE010000034.1:0-7285 GCA_045636765.1 Candidatus Egerieisoma sp. | reverse complement strand
GGTAGAAATGTCCTTTACCCCAAGAATGTTGCACCAGGTATGGTTCTCTTTAAACACGTTAAACAGCTTCTCCTGATACTTTACAGTGGAGATATCATGAGGAGGCATATATGATGGGAACTGAACGCAGAATCCCTTGTTGTATTTCATAAGGTTGAATTTCTTTATCTCTCCTGTAGAGTGGAGCATCGGTCCGTAGAACGTATCTGCGTAATCTCCAATAAAATAAACAGAGACAAAGAAATGTCCCAGCTCCTTTATAAGTCTGGCTTTGTCATATTGTCTGTTGGCGGTAAACAGCTCAACAGCCTCCTGGCTGCTGAGTTTCTTTTTTACAATAGGCAGATTTGCGGCAACAATCTCCTGCATCCTTACCTTTATGCGGTAAATTTCTTCCTCTGAAAGTTCGCAGATACTCTCCATCCTTCTTTTCAGAGAGTCGTATGGATTGTCAGTTGCAGGTGCATCTACCAGCTCTCCATAACCTCCATTTGGAAGGGTATAGTCTAGAATAAGCTGCTTGCCTGGATAAAGATCCTTTATGGCCTTTTGGAGCAGCATGTATATAGAACGCTTGTAACATCTGCGTCCGTCGGGATGTGTATAACTTAAAAACTCAATGGAATGTGGCATATAAAGAGGGTACCCAAGTTCTTTAAGCTGGTTGTCCACATATGCAGCACAGGCATCAATGCCAAACTTCTCCTTAAGTTCAAACAATTCTGTTCCTGGCGCAATTTGCCAGTACTCCTGTGTGTTTTTGCAGTATACTCTAATGTCTTTCATATACATTGTGTTTTTAGTCTATTTCTTGAGCCAATGCTCAGGATTCTGTTTTGTTGTCCCGTTCCAAAGTTCAAAGTGCAGTGTTGCAGTACCTGAACTGCTCTCCAAAATACCTATTGCAGAACCTGTAGAGAGCTTGTCTCCAACTTTTACACCCACTTTTGCCAATTTGCAGTAAAAAGTAAAATATTGGCCGTGCTGAACCAGAACGCATTGGTTATATCCGGGTACCGCAATGACCTGTTTTACAACTCCGTCAAAAACAACTCTAACAATACTTCCCGGTTTTGTTGATATGTTGATCCCGTTGTTGAACGGCAGTTTTACATTCTTTAGAGTAGGATGTGGGTGCTCACCAAACTGTTCGATAATAACTCCAGATGAGACAGGGAACGGCAATTTACCCCTGTTTAAAGAGAAACTTCCCGACAATCTTGTGTTTGCCTTGTATTCCTCAAATTCTTTCATGGCAAGCTGGTCTTCCTTAGCAGGGGTGGCAGTTTGTTTGTCTGTCTGGGATTTCATACTGTCTTCTTTGGCCTTTTTGGCAAGTAATGCCTGTTTGCGGGCAATCTCCTGCTGTCTGGCAATCTCTGCAGCAATCAACCTCTCAACCTCTTTAGCCAGTTTATTTGCTTCATTGCGCTTTTGGGTAAGCTGTTTTTTATACTGGCTTTGCTTTTTATCCAATGATTTGGCGTAAGTCTGTCCCTGTTTCTGTTCTTTGGTGAGTTTGTTATACTCTTTGGTGCGGCTTGCTTGGGTTGTAAGGTTTTTGTTTTTAAGCTTTTGCAATTTTGCAAGCTGCCCGGAGTGCTCATCCTTAAGATTTCGTATCTTGTCGGCCTGGGATGCCATTGTCCTGGAGTAGTTTTTCAGATAGCTCCACCTTCTATAACCCTGTTCAAGATTGTCACTTGCCAGAATGTACATGAACCATACTTTGGTGTCCCTGTTTTTATAGGCATTGTATACCATGTTGCGGTAATAATGCTCCAGTGTGTCAAGCCTCTGTTCAAGAATATTTATCCGTTTTTGTGTAGCATTTATCTCAAGAGTCTGTTTCTTTATCTCTGAGTCAAGCTCGGCTAGAATCTGCTTTCTGTTTGATATTTTTTTCTGGATAAGGACCAGACCGTCTAAAGTGTTCTGCTTTTGTTTTTGGGTAGACTGTATTTGCTTGTCAAGATATGTAATGTCTTCTTCCAGTTTTTGTATTTTCTCTTTTTGGATCTCTATCTCTTTAGTCTGGGCAAATGCATCAAATGCCGGTAACATAAATGCCGGCAATGTAACAAGATATAATATAATAGTGCGCACACTCATCCCTATTTCCCTCTTTGCTTAAGCATAGCCTTACGCTCTTTTATCTTCTCTTCTATATTAAGGGTATTGTCAAGCTGTTTTGCCTGGTCCCAATAAATGAATGCCAGGTCATGCTCCCCCAGTTTGAACAGCACCTCTGCATAATGGTCCAGGATATTTGCATTTTCTGTTCCACCGTAGAGCATGGCATGCTTGAACTGGGCCTTGGCCTCTACCGGCTTGTCCATAAGGAATAGTATCCATCCGAATGTGTCAAGATAGGTAGGGTTGTCAGGCTCTGCTTCAATGGTTTTCTTGCTCATCTGATATGCCTTTTTGAGGCTTTTTCTTTCCTCTGAAAGATAGTATGCATAGTTGTTCAGCGCAGGTATTTCATTTGGATTGAGCTTAAGTACTTTCTTGTAATGGGCAAATGCATTTTTGCTGTCTTTCATCTCATAGTACAAATCTCCCAAAATTGAGTTGGCTGTAATAAGGGAAACTGTGTCTTTTGTGCTTTGGGCTATAGACGCCATCTCCTTATATGATTCTATAGCTTTGTCATATTTCTTGAGCCTGAAGCGGGAAATTCCGGCAAGTTGGACAAAATCCGGGTGCTTAGGGTATTTTCCCATAGCTTCAATTGCTGCCTGTTCAAGGTTTTCCCACTCCTCCAGCTGGTATATTGCAATTACATACTGGAAAAGCATGTTGAAATTGTCGGGATAAAGATCATAATTTTTCTTAAGGAGAGCCTTGCATTTCTCGTTTTCTCCCCCTTGTCCCCAGTATGATGCCACAAACATATTTGATGTAGTGTCGGTGGGATGAGCTTTTTCCATCCCTGTCATAATTGAGTCCATCTGAGGGCGGAATCTGCGTGTAAAATTAGGGACCTGAAATATCTGTTTCAGATACTCTATCTTCATGTTGGGATCTGTTGCAGGGTTAGATATAAATGGAGTGATGTCTGCAAAGAACTGGTCATAACGCCCTTTCATGCGGTGTACTTCTGCTCGGGAGTACATGGCAGGGGCAAATTGCTGGTCTATAGCCAGTGCTTTGTTGTAGTATTCTATTGCCAGTGAGTCCTTGAACCTGTCTGCAAGCATGTCTCCAATTATGGTTTCTATGCGTGGGCTTTGGTATTCTTTATCAAATTCAATAAGATACTCCAATGCCCCATCCCAATTTTGCTCCATACGGTATATGTTGAAATAGGTCATGGCTACAGCCTCGCTCTTCCCTTGTACACCTTCTATTTTTTCAAGTATTTTTCTTGCATTTATTGTCTCCTGTGCACCAAGATAAAGGTTTATAAGATTATAATAGACGGCAGACTTTTTAGGATATAGTTCCAATAGCTTTTCATAAACGCCTATAGCTTCTTTAATCTTATTGTTCTTGAGGTATATTTGTCCAAGCATGTCTCTGTACCAGTAATTGGTAGAGTCCAGCCTGATACATTTTTTAAGGTATAGTTCTCCCGATGCCATATCGTCTCCCTTTATTGATATGTTGGCAAGGTAATAATATGCAGCGTCATTGCCGGGTTGTATGGCGGCCAGTTTTTTAAAGCTGTCTGCTGCTTTTGTATAGTTGCCGTCATTGTACTCTTTAACGGCGTTGAGCATTATGGCTGTAGTTGTACTGTCCTGTGCGTAGATGCAGGTAAAGGCAAATACTGCCATTATAATTGCTATGTATCTTTTTACTTCCATTACTTTACTGACAAATGTATCTTACAAATGTAACAAATTCTGTGCAACATTGCTTTAAGAGTAGGGTGGGGAATAAAATAATTTCCTAATTGCAACTTTTATTAGCAAATTTGCATCTATATATAAGTCTGTTAATGCTAAATAACCTATTACCTGAACCTAAAGAGGCTGAGATCATTGAAGGATGCCTTAAAAATAGTGCGCTAGCACAAAAGCAAATGTATGAGTGGTTGTCCCCTCGTATGTTTGCGGTGTGTTTGAGGTATGTTGGTGATAGAGAATCGGCAAAAGATGTCATGCATGACGGATTTATTACACTTTTTTCAAAAATAGGGAGCTATAAAGGGGAGGGGTCATTTGAAGGGTGGGCCAGAAGGGTTTTTATAACGGCGTCCCTTATGCATTTGAGGAAAAAGGATATCCTTAGGCATGCCCAGCAGGTAGAGGAGAGTGCAGAACTTGCATATGATTCTGCAGTAATTGAAAAAATGGATTCCAGAACCCTTTTAAGGCTGGTTTCACAGATGCCGGCAGGTTTCAGGACTGTATTTAACATGTATGCAATAGAGGGGTATAGCCATCAGGAGATAGCAAAGGAATTGAATATTACTGAGGGAGGCTCAAGATCACAGTTGAGCAGAGCCAAAAATTGGCTCAAGGAAAAATTGGAGGATTATAAATGATGCAAATGGAAGATAAGGAATTAAAGTGCTTTAGAGATAAACTCTATGATGTGCAGATCCCTGTAGAAGGGGATGTGTGGGTTTCTATAGAGGGGACTTTGCGCAGAAAAAGGATGCGCAGGATTATCTATTATGCATCATCTGTTGCGGCTGTAGTGTTGGTTGCCTTATTGTTGGTGCTTCCTTCATCCTCTCAGCAGGAGCTTCTGCCAAATGCTGTTGCAGAGGTTTCAGTGAGTGAAATTCCATATAGTGAGATTCCATATGTGACAGGAGATCTTCTGGAGCCTGTTTTGTCGGAGAAAGTGGGGGAGATTAAAAGTGGTGCAAATGCCATTGCTCAAAGGAGCGGCGGATTAGAAGTAAACAATAATGTTGTGGAAGTCTCTGATGGGGTTGCAGGAGAGAGTTCGGTAGATGGTAGTGTTGGGCAGGAGGCTGTAGTGCATGAGGCATCTGAAGGACCTGTTGCAGTGAAGGATCTCCAAGATCAGAATACTGAAAAGGGACAGGATCATTTTTGGGCGCAGGAGGAGAAGATTGATGACAGTAGAGTGGCATTTGCCCTTATGACCGGGGTTATGCCAGGTAGCAGCGCAAGTGTGATGAATTCTTCCATTAGGGCATCCCAGTCCGGCATAGGTTCAAATAATGGCAATGAAATTGTTGAGCAGATTTCAGATACCAAATATTCATTGCCACTTAATCTGGGTATTCAGGTGCAGTTCCCTGTAGGTGATAATCTTGCTCTTGGTGTGGGCGTGAATTATACTATGATAAGCAGCAGGTACGACTGCCTAATAAACAAGAAGAAACACAGTGTAAAACAGTCGTTGCATTATGTAGGTATCCCTGTAAACATTTACGGAATTGTAGTAGAGAGGAATAACTTCAGCTTTTATGTGAATGCCGGTGCAACAGCTGAGAAAGGCATCAGGGCTGTGTATACACTTGAAAGCTATACAGGTAAGGAGCGTATGTCCAATCCTATTGACGGTATCCAATTCTCGGTGAATGCAGGATTGGGTGTTGAGTACAAATTCAGCAACCCTGCAGGTATCTATTTTGAACCAAACATGGTGTATTTCTTCAATTCAAATGTACCGCGCAGCATAAGGACCGACCAGCCTTTGCAGGTTAAAGGAGAATTGGGTGTAAGATTCCACTTCTAGAGAGTGCCGTCGTCAATAGTGATGTTTCTGGAGCCGTCCCCGTTTACGGATACAGTAACCTTAAAGCTATCCTCCGGGAGAATCTCCTCTATTTTTTCCGGCCACTCAATAAGGCAAAGACCCTCTGCTCCAAAATACTCATCTATGCCAATTTCATAGGCCTCGGAGATCTTGTTTATTCTATAGAAATCAAAATGATATACAGGAAATCCTTTGCCTGCCCTGTATTCGTTTACAATTGTAAAGGTAGGGCTGTTTACGTCATCCGTTACCTCAAGGGCATTGCATATAGCCTTAATGAAGGTGGTCTTTCCAGCACCCATAGGACCAAAAAATGCAAAAATATTGCTCTGTAGTGGAGATGATGATACATACTCTACAAATTGTTGGGCAGCAGCACCAATCTCTTCCAACCCGTTTATCTTAATAACCTTTGACATTCTAAATTCCGTTAATGTTCAATTTGAATTGTATAGCTTTGGAAATATGCGCCAAAGATATAAAATCCTCTCCATCCAAATCAGCTATTGTACGCGATATTTTTAAAATTCTGCTGTATGCTCTGGCGGAGAGCCCTTTCCCGGCAATTATCTTCTGCAATAACAGTTGTTCAGGCTTCCCTATTCTGCAATATTTTGCAAGTTTGCCTGGTGGAATACGGGAATTAGTAAAAAAATCCTCCCCCTTGAATCTCTCTGTCTGTATGTCCCTTGCCATCTGAACCCTTTTTGCAATTTGGGCACTGGTCTCCCCACCGGAGTCTTCGAGCCCCACAATCTCACCTGCTGAGACCCTCTGAAGGTTAAGCTGCAGGTCAATTCTGTCCATTAATGGTCCCGACAGCTTTGCTGCATATTTCATTATGGCACTGCTGCTGCATGTGCAGGCAACATACGGGTCATTAAAGTAGCCGCAAGGGCATGGGTTCATGGCGGCCACCAGCATAAAGGATGCCGGATAGCTTACTCTTGTACCAGCCCTGCATACCTGTACATGACCCTCTTCCAGAGGTTGTCGGAGAATCTCAAGGGCAGCCCTGCCAAACTCTGCAATCTCATCTATGAAAAGTACCCCATTGTGGGCAAGGGATATCTCTCCTGGCATGGAGGTGCTCCCTGCAAGTGACTGGAGAGTTGAGCTGTGGTGTGGACTTCTGAAAGGTCTGTGGGAAATCATTCCCCCTTCGTTCTTCAGTAATCCGGCTATTGAGTATATCTTTCCAGTCTCCATGGCCTCTTCCTTTTGCATGTGTGGTAAAATTGATGGGAGGCATTTGGCCATGAAGGTTTTGCCGCAACCGGGAGGACCAGTCATTATGAGATTGTGGTTCCCGGCGGCTGCTATTTCAAACCCCTTTTTGGCCAGGGCCTGCCCCCTTACATGAGCAAAGTCATATTCCCAATGGCTTTTTGTTGTGTAGGTTGTTCTCAAAGGAATTTTGTCTGAAGCACTCTCGGGAGAAGAAAGGATATCTATTATATCTGCAAGGTTTTCTGCACCAAAAACAGTGATGCCATCTACCTGGGAGCATTCCTGGGCAGACTCTTTTGGAAGTATGCATCCCTTGAAACCCTGTTGTGCAGCATGTATGGCAATGGGCAGTGCTCCCTGTATGGGT
>JAZTYE010000033.1:0-6545 GCA_045636765.1 Candidatus Egerieisoma sp. | reverse complement strand
GTCAACGTCCAAGCTGAATGGAAGGATACCTGAGAAGATTGAGAAGAATCCAATTACAATGATTGTATTGTGAGCAAGACCAATTACAGAACCTGCACCCCAAGTCCAGTAGCTGAAACGTGCAGCAATGTAAAGGAAGATAGCCAACAATGAAAGGATTACTGCAATGATTGCATCCCTCTTAATGTCATTTGCAATTGTAGGTCCAACTTTATCAGAAGAGATGATACCATTAGGATTATCCTGAGTTGAAGTAAACTCCTCCAATGTCATATCTGCAGCAAAGAAACCTTTCAATGCATTATAAAGTTTTGCCTCTACCTCAGCATCAACCTCAGTTGAGTTGTCCTGGATCTTGTATTTGGTAGTAACCTTCATCTGGCTTGCACCACCAAACTGTTTAACCTCTACGGTCTCACCAAACTCTGCATTTGCAGCCTGACGGATATCCTCAGCAACAACCTCTTTATCGAAACGCAATACAAAAGTTCTACCACCAGTGAAATCTACACCGTATGTAAAGCCCTTAGTAAACATGAATGCAATACAAACAACACAAATGATAGCAGAAACTGTAAGTGTTTTCTTACTAGCACCCAAGAAGTTGAAGTTTGTATTCTGCATAAAGTTCTTAGCTATGCTGCCTTCAAATGAGATCTCTTTGTTTCTTGCCATTCTAGCCTCAAATACAAGTCTTGTAATGAATACTGAGGTTAGGAATGAAGTGATGATACCAATTACCAATGTAGTTGCAAAACCCTGAACAGGACCAGAACCAAATGCAAACAATACAATACCGGTAATTACTGTAGTAAGGTTACCGTCAATAATTGCAGAGTAAGCATTTTTGTAACCGTCTGTAATTGCAGCTCTAAGAGCTTTACCAGCTCTCAACTCCTCTCTTACACGCTCATAGATAATAACGTTTGCATCCACAGCCATACCTAGAGTAAGAACAAGACCTGCAATACCAGGCAATGTAAGTACTGCACCGAACGATACCAAAGAACCAAACAAGAACAATACGTTACAAATAAGAGCTACACATGCTGCAACACCTGCACCGGCGTAGAATACCATCATGTAAATAAGAACAAGTACGAATGCAATTACAAATGAAACCATACCTGCTTTAATAGAAGCGCTACCCAAAGTAGGACCTACAACCTGCTCCTGAACGATAGTAGCTGGAGCTGGAAGTTTACCTGACTTAAGAACGTTAGCCAAGTCCTCAGCCTCAGTAACTGTAAAGTTACCGGTAATTGAAGACTGACCGCCAGAAATCTCTGACTGAACTGTAGGGTAAGAGTAAACCATACCGTCCAAAACAATAGCTACAGATTTTCCAATATTGTCTGCAGTAAGTCTTGCCCAAGTTCTTGCACCCTCAGCGTTCATTGTCATGCTTACACCAGGAGCACCACCTGTGTTGCCATATGAAACAGCTGCATCAGTAACAACACCACCATCAAGCGGAGCTTTACCGTCTCTTGAAGTAGATTTAATTGCAACCAAATCAAAGATTACACCTGAAGGATCGCTAGGGTCAGCTTTAACTGTCCACATAGGAACAAGCTCAACCGGCATCAAAGCTTTAACCTGAGGCATATTCAAGTATGAGTTGATTTTAGCAGTATCTCTATAATGTGCTCTACCAATAGTAGCACCAGGCATAAGCTGGCCGTTGTAAACACTAGGGCTCAACAAATAGAACAATGGATTCTGTTTAGCAAAAGCCTGCGCATCTGCAGAAAGAGAATCTGCAGCAATCAGAGACTCAACTGCACCCTCAGCAACGGTAGTGTCTGCTGCAGTCTCCTCAACAAGCATCTCAGCTAGAAGAGCATTGGCCTCTGCCAAGAATGGATAAACCTCTGTATTCTCAAATGTAGGCCAGAACTCCAATGAAGCAGTTCCCTGAAGCAATTTTCTAACACGCTCAGGCTCTTTAACACCTGGAAGCTCAACAAGAATTCTGCCGCTGTTGCCAAGTTTCTGGATATTTGGCTGAGTTACACCAAAACGGTCAATACGGTTTCTAAGTACGTTGAATGAGTTTGCAATTGCACTCTCAGCCTCGGTACGGATAACTTTAATAACCTCCTCGTTAGATGTCTCAGGTTTGATTTTCTCGCGCATCTCAAAAGTACCGAACACGCTTGAAAGTCTCTTGCCAGGAGCAACCTCATTCCAGCTCTCCTCAAATAGAGTGATGAAATCGCCTCTGCTCTCAAGCTCTTTTTTCTGAGCCAAAGCCAAAGCCTCAACGAACTCTGGAGACTGGTTGTTGTCTGAAAGTGCTACTACAAGGTCTTTCAACTGAACCTGCAACATTACGTTCATACCACCTTTAAGGTCAAGACCTAGGTTAATCTCCTTCTCTTTAACCTCTTTGTAGGTGAAACCCAAAAATACTTTCTCTGAAGAGATTGAATCAATGTAGAATCTGTTTCTCTCTTTAGCAATTGAATCTAGGTAAAAAGCTTTGTCAACCTCTGCTACCTGAGCGAAAGCAGGAGAAAGCTTCTCTGCCTCAACGGCTGCAGCTGCATACTCCTCTGCCTTCTTTTCCTGATGACTGGTAACCCAAGTGAATGATAATGAATACAAACAGGCTACCGCAATTAGAATTGCCACAAATTTAATGGCTCCTTTACTTTGCATACGTTTATATAGTTTAAAATTATTAAATCGTGTTAAAAAAATGGACTACTTCCAAAATTAACGTGCAAATGTAGTATTTTTTCCTAATATATAAAGTATTTCATACCTTTGTTAGTACTTTTTGCAAAAAAATCAATGAAAAAGCACATTTACATATCTATCATATTAACAGCATTTTTGGGAGTTGTTACAACATACGGACAGGAGTATACCCAACAACTCAAAGAAGCTCAGAAACTGCATAATAAATACCAATTTGATAAGGCACTGGGCATCTACAACACCATTCTTGCCAAAAGGCCCGATTCAACACTCACTTCAGAAGCAGACTCCTTATACAATATGGAGATTCAGAAAATGGCCATATCAAGCGAGAATGGCAAAAACATGCTGCAGTTTGCATCAATGCCGACTCTTGTACTAAAAAAGAATTTTCCGGCAAACAATTTTTTTCTGCACTACCCTGGATTTGAGAATGGTACATGGATAACCCCTCCCTCAGAATTCACCGCAGACGCTACAGACAACCCGCACAATGCAATGGCTTTCCAGACAAGGAGCAACACCATTGTGTTCAGCGCAAAAGACGAGAGCGGAGCATGGAACATAATGCTCTCCAAAAAACTCAATGACACACTCTGGTCTGCCCCACAAATTCTCAACGAGAATATAACTACAATGGGAAATGAAATACTTCCTCATCTTTCTCCCGACGGCAAAACCTTATACTTTGCTTCCAATGGCCACTATGGCATGGGAGGATATGACCTCTACATGAGCAAATGGAATGATGAGATGGGAGACTGGGACACAGCCCAGAACCTTGGGTTTCCATTCTCCTCAACAGGAAACGACTACCTATTTTATAATACACCGTGCGGAATGTTTACAGTCTTCTCATCAGACAGGGAAACATCCGCAAATGAGGTAACTATATACATAACCCGCCACGAGGTGCTACCTCTAAAAATGGAAATAACCCAAAATGAGGCGCCAAAATACGCAACACTCCCTGCCAATGCCACCGCACAAGGCACACCAGTAAAGCAAGAGACCCCTCAGCAGGAAGAGCAGAAGGAATTTGCCGCATACCGCAAGGTTGAGGGTGAGCTGCGCAACCTTCAGCTTCTGCTTGCAGACGCCACAAATGAGCTGAACAAAAGCAGGGAACAATACATACTGGCCGACTCAGTAAAAAGAATCTCCATTGAAAACAAAATTTTAGAGCTTGAAAGGGGAATACTGTCCATAACAGAAAAAACCACCGTTGCAACATCCAAACTGCAGGAGATAGAACTTGAGCTGCTTGCCCAAGGTTTGTTCATACCTCAACATACAGAAATTGAAAAACCTCAAGCAGCACTACATTACACAACCAACCTGCAGGAAACAATAGCATTTGCAAACAACAAATTGGGGACAACACCAGTATTTATATTTGAAAAGCCGGAACCACAAATAGACCTTTCATTTAAAATAGCAGATGTTTCCACCATAACAGACATTTCTGAGCTTCCCCAGGGGCTTGTATATCATATACAACTTATGACCACCCTAAAAAAGGCTCCCGTAAAATCATTCAAGGGGCTTACCCCCATTTTTGAGAGGAGAGTGGGATCAGGCAAATACACATATTCCGCAGGTGTATTCCATACTTATGCAGAAGCCCTCAAAAATTTGAACTCTGTAAGAAGAAAAGGGTTCCCGTCTGCTATGATTACTGCCTACAACAACGGCAAATCAATTACAACAAAGGCAGCCAGAGTACTTGAAAAACAGGACAATTCCATATATAGGGTAACAATTGCAGGATATGACTCTCTCCCACCCGAGGCTGTTGAAACCATACGTAACAGCACCAATAAGGACATTGCAAAAGTGGCCATTGACGGTGTAATGAAATATGTTATTGGTCCGTTCGGGAATAAAAATGAAGCTGAGGCACTTGCCAACTCCCTAAAAGGAAGGCAAGTCTCTGGCGTTGAGATACAGAAACTGGAAAACAAATAAAATATGACAGCACTGGTAATTACTTTAATTATAGCAGGACTACTGCTGCTTGGGGCAGAACTTATAATAATTCCCGGATTTGGTATTGCCGGAATTTTGGGCATAGCATCAATCATTGCATCATGCTGGCTTGCATTTGCCCATATAAGCACTGCTGCCGGAATAATTGTAATTATTGTAAACATCCTGTTGGTAATAGCTACTACTATACTTATGCTAAGATCCAAAACCTGGAAAAAACTTAGCCTTAAGACAAACATAGACTCAAAAGTAGACTCATCCCCTGCAGACAAAGGGATTGAAACAGGATGCACAGGCGTAGCAATTACACGCCTTGCTCCTGGTGGTAGGGTACAGATTGGAGACAACACCATTGAGGCTTTTACCAGAGATTCAATCATTGAACCCGGCAAGAATATAGAAGTTATCTCTATAGAGGGGCACAAAATTTACGTAAAACAAACAAACTAAAAAATACACTTACTATGGACAACACTATTGCAATGTTGGTATGGATAGGAATATCATTGGTGGCACTGATGATTTTCCTATGGTTTTTCCCAATTACACTATGGTTTCAGGCACTGATATCGGGAGTAAAGATATCTCTTATACAACTGGTACTTATGCGCTGGAGAAAAGTTCCTCCGGGAACAATTGTCATGGCTATGATTACAGGTACAAAGGCAGGCTTGAAACTTGAGGCAAACGAACTTGAGGCCCACTACCTTGCCAAAGGAAATGTACCTAATGTGGTAAACGCACTAATCTCTGCAGACAAAGCTAACATAGACCTTAACTTTAACATGGCTGCAGCAATTGACCTTGCCGGACGAGACGTGTTCCAGGCAGTACAGATGAGCGTAAACCCTAAAGTAATAAACACCCCTCCGGTAACTGCCGTAGCAAAAGACGGTATACAGCTCATTGCCAAAGCAAGGGTAACCGTAAGGGCAAACATCAAACAGCTTGTTGGAGGAGCAGGTGAAGAGACAGTACTTGCCCGCGTAGGTGAGGGTATAGTATCATCCATTGGATCTGCAGAGAGCCACAAATCTGTACTTGAAAACCCGGATTCAATCTCTAAACTTGTACTTTCAAAAGGTCTTGACGCCGGTACAGCATTTGAGATTCTCTCAATTGACATTGCAGACATAGACATTGGAAAGAACATTGGAGCAGTACTTCAGATAGACCAGGCCAATGCCGACAAGAATATTGCCCAGGCCCGCGCCGAGGAGCGCCGCGCAATGGCAGTAGCACTTGAGCAGGAAATGAAAGCCAAAGCCCAGGAAGCCCGCGCCAAAGTTATTGAGGCAGAAACAGAGATTCCTCTAGCAATGGCAGAAGCCTTCCGCACCGGCAACCTTGGTGTAATGGACTACTACAAAATGAAAAACATCCAGGCCGACACCCAAATGAGGGAAGAGATTGTGAAATAATGTTTTTACCAAAATAAAATTTGCAAATACAAAGAATTAACCTATATTTGCAGTCCCAAAACGTTTGTGCAAACAAATACCCATTGGGCGGAAAGGTGAGATGGGTGAGTGGCTGAAACCACCAGTTTGCTAAACTGACGTACGGGTATCCGTACCGGGGGTTCGAATCCCCCTCTCACCGCAACAACGGAAAAAAGCTCTCAAGCAACGCTTGAGGGCTTTTTTTGTACTCAGACAGACCGTTGCAAGGCTGCTTGCATAAGGGATGGACGGTGTACAAAACAAAGAGCGCCGCAAGGCACTCTGTGAGCTTTTTTCCAGTTGTTGCAAGGGCCCCTCCGGCGAGGAGGGTGGGGAATGCCGGAGGCCAAATCCCCCCGCGGCAGCGGAGTGGGGAATGGCGGAGCCCCAATCCCCACTCTCCGCCTC
>JAZTYE010000032.1:0-38993 GCA_045636765.1 Candidatus Egerieisoma sp. | reverse complement strand
CAGATTAAGATTGGTGCTACCAATATTGATTATGGCGAGTGGGTAATCAGCACCATTGGTGGATTGGGTAGTACTGTTTCAGTTACCCTTAATTGTAACCGTAAGCCAGGAGTGGCAAGGGATTATATTGCAACGATTCAGTTCCAAGGTCAAGCAACAGGACAGGCAAAGAATTTTTCAATAGGAGCTGCAGGCGTATCCAACCAATTTGTTAGGTGGGAAGCTGGCGAGTATGGTATGACATTAACAAGTAGCGGTAATTATTCTTGTACGGTTAGCTTGTACGGAGTTAATAACAATGTAAGGACATTGCTAACACAGAAAACAGCTACTGTTACTCTGTCACCTCAATAAGAATATTAACCTTAAAAATAAAATATCATGAAAAAAGTAGAAATTATCAAATTGGTAAATGCTGGAATCTTGAGCATGACAGCTCACAACCTCAAACCTGCACAGGCATATAAAGCCTTTAAGCTGAAAAGAGAGGTGGAGAAAGCATTTAAGGAGATTCAAGAGGAGCAGGATGCCATTAAAAAGGATAATGGCCTTACTGATGAGAAAGAGGAGAAAGCAGCTAAGATTGTTGACAAAATCAATGTTGGCACCTCCGTTTCTGAGGATGAAAGACAGTTCCTTCTTAGCAATAATGAGGACAACAGAAAGATTGCATCTCTGTTCAAAGAAGCTAATAAGGCAGAGGTTTCTTTGGATTTGAAAACTATTCCTTATGAGGATTGGAGGATTCTGCAAGCTGAGAATAAGGAGAAAACTATCGGGAATAATAAGGTTGACATCTTGGGCGGTGAAGCTGAGATAATTCTTGAGGGTATCTTCTGGGATGCTCCTGTAGAGGATGGAAAATAATTTTTTAACGCAATAAAATAGTAGAGTTATGTTAGAGCTTAGCAACACAACAGTTAACACCGCTTTCAGTATCAAGAATGGTGGTGTAGTGATTATTGGCAATGCCGTAATCAGTAAGGACAACAAGGTTGAGACAATCAACGGCAACAGCATTGTTTACAACGAGGAGAGCATCTGTGATGGATTCAACGCTTACAGAACAAATGATGCACTTGTTTGGGATTTGAGAAAATTGAATCTGGAGAAGTTTGCTCCAGAGGTGCAGAACACCCTTACTTCCCTTGAATCGCAGATTATCGCAGAGTTGAAGGCTGCAACTGAGTAACCAACGGGAGGGGCAACCCTCCCATAAAACTTGACTTAGAAATGGAACTATTGGGGCTTATTAAGGAATATGCTGGAGTGGCAACATTACTTGTGGGGGCTATATGGGCAGTGTTAAAATTGTTCCCGGATCACAAGAAAGCTAAAGAGGGAGCTAAACAAGAACAACAGCACACAGCGCAGGAAAGATTGAGTACCGATGAGAAAGCCTTAGACTTGGATTCAAGGCGGGTTAAAGCAAGTGAGGAAGTGGCAAGTGAAGCACTTGAAGACATGGCAGAAGCAAGGCGTGAGAACTTGAAATTATTGGAGAGCGATTATGAGAAAAGCAAAGCGATTATCAAGCTGCAATCTGACATGAAGATTTTGATGGCAAAGGTTGATAAGCTGGAGGAGGAGAAATATGTAGCTTGTTTCTTTTTCTGCAAAAAGGCCTATCTGTGTCCCGATAAAGACCCTGTGTTTGGGCCTTACTCATTTGATGTAAATACATTGGAAACACTTAAAAAAATCGTATATGAGAACCAGCCAAAAGGGAATTGACCTGATTAAAGAGTTTGAGGGCTATAGTGAGAGAGTATATCTATGCCCTGGTGGTGTGTACACTATTGGCTATGGCCATACAAAAGGCGTTCAAGTGGGTGATACTTGCACGAGGGAAAAAGCGGAGGAGTATCTTAAGGATGATCTAAGAGATACGGAAGAAGCTGTTTTGGATTTGGTTGATGTGCCATTAACGCAGAATCAGTTTGATGCGCTTGTTTCTTTGGTGTATAATATTGGCTCCGGCAACTTCTATGATTCCACAATCCGCAAGGTTATCAATTACAAGGTTGGCGATATGGAAGAGTATCGCAGAGCTTGGATGATGTGGGTAAAGGCCCAGGGCAGAGTTCTTAAGGGGCTTGTAAGGCGTAGGGAGGCAGAATTTAAATTATTTAGTAGCAATGATTAGGAAATCAAAATTTATGGATATGGAAAAAGTTGAAATGACACAGGAAGAGCTTAATGCTTCTATTGAGATTGGAGAGGTAATTGAGACTGCAGAAGGCGAGAAACTCAAATGTATAAGCAAACAGGACGGAGTTCCTTTGTTTGAGAGGGTGTAGCCGATAGTTTCCAGAATGGAAATAGTGGTTGTTTCCGATAAGGAAATACCCACAAAAGGTTACAAAATATAACCGTTTGGCTCTTTGATATACAGACTACTTTTTGTATATTTGCATTGTATCGAGCTGCAATAGGATACTTTTAATAAACCCCGAAGGCTTCGGCATACTAAAGGGGTGGTTTTTATAGCGGTAGTCAGTGTATGGTCTGGCTGCCGTTTTTTTATTTACACACGAAATGGAATGGAAGAAAAACATATTGATTGGTTTGTTGCTTGTATCTGTAGGGATTTTAGCAGGTACGATGCTAACGAGGCATACGCAGATAAACCTACCTCTCCCAGAGATGGAGATTGTGAGGGACACAGTGACAGAGGTATTTATTGATACTCACATTGTACACAATCCTGTACCTTATAAGGTAACAGTAAGGGATACAATCTATATTGACAATTTTTGTCAATCTGGGCAGCTCTTTGTGCATGAGGTCAAGGAGTATGGGGATTCTACCTATTATGCAAGGATAAGCGGTATCAACGCATATTTGGAGGAATGGCGAACTTATCCTAAAACTGTTACTCAGTATATCACTAAGACAGAGAAAGTAGCTGTAGAGCCAAAAAAGCTGTCTCTGTGGGCTGGTGCTGAGATTAGAAAGTATGGTAGCAAATTTTCTGCTCCTATATCTTTAGAGGTGAGGTATAGCGAGAACAGGTATGAGATATTTGCAAGGGGAGGATATGACCTTATTAACAATTCAGAGGTGATTGAGGTTGGTGCTAAGAGGAGGTTTTAATAAAAATGGCAGGAGAACCTACAACCCCTGCCATTTTATTTTTATTTACTCTCCCCCTTTTTAAAAACACCAGCTATGAGAAAATATAGAAAGGGTCTTGACGAGTACGATGATATTCCAAGACCAATGAAAAGATACCTACGGGAGCATGGACTGCATTTCAATAAGGGCCTCTATGAGTTTGCCGTCAGCAAGATGTGGAAAGTTAATGCCGAGGGCAAGGAGGAGCCTGTAATTGCAATGGATAAGGAGAAGGTCAAAGAGTTGCTGAAGAAGTACAACATCACTCTTAAAAATGACGAGCTGTACGATGCGGTATATGTATGTTCTGCTGCGATGGCAGACTATTACGGAGCCGCAAAGTCTATCCCTAACGAGGAGCTGTTGGCGAAACATATCAAGGATAGGATTGACGATAATGACAAGCCTGTTGGCTATCTTTTTAACCAATGGTATGCGGATATGTGCTTCAGCGGAATACCAATAGATTGGGACGAGTTCGTATGATCGTACAGCGGTATTATATTAAGGAGTATGATTGGACAGTAACAGCCTACTATGCGGTTACCAGGTATTATATTGATGATATTATGCTTAATCTCCGGAGGATTGATTGTGAAGGAGATTTTCTTAGACAAGCATACAGGAACCTGAAAGAAAATAGGCTGAACTCAGGTTTGACATACTCCAATTATCATAAACGGGAAACTGTTAAGGTTGTGGCTTTGGCTTCTTCCGCAAAGCAATTTCATAGGGCATTGATGCACGAGGTGCGGCATCTGCAATCCCACATAGCCACAGCTTATAAGGTGTCTGAAAAAGGGGAAGAAGTCTGCTATCTGCTTGACAATATAGTCGGACAGATACACGATACAACAGCACCATTACTTTGCAACTGTTGCAGAAAAAAGGAGAACTATGGACACAATGAACATTATTAGAGAGTATTCCTATGGAGATAATCCAGGGAATATCATTTGCCCTTACTGTGGTAAGGAGTTGGATGAGGTTGATGGAAAGTGGTATTGCGAGAATTGTGGAGTGCGGGAAATTTAAAAGGCGGCGGAAGCCGCTTTTTTTGTATATTTGACCCTTGAAAAAGGAGGGAAATTTCTCCAAAAAATTACAAAAGTGTGACAAATAGATTTTTTGAAAACCTTGTAAATATCAAATAGACAAAAAGTTACACAATTTTAAATACAAAAGTGTTATTTTTATAACACAAAGTTTCTTTTCTGCTTTCCTAAGCTCTATAAGGCACATTTTCAATAATTATTTTTGATTATATAACACAAAATAGTGCTTATTTGTGTTACTTTTGCGACAAAAATGTGACAAGGAGCCATGAAACTATCTATCCATGTAAAGCCAAAAGGGCAGACAGAGTATTATGTGTTTATTAGTCTGTCTCACCAAAGTAAAAGGGTCCTGATTGCTACGCCATATATAATAGGTTCAGAGCATGTAAAGGCGGGCAAAATAATCAATAAGGCAAAGTATGCGGAGATATACAACAAAGAGCTGCTAAAATATGAGGAGAGGCTTGGGAGTATTGTTGCGCCTGAGTTGTTGGATCTTGCCTCAATTAAAGATATTATAACAAGCACCCATAGAGAGGAGGCTACTGTTGTAGAGTTTTTTGCAGCTGCAGAGGAGCATATTAAACGCATAGAACAAAAGCCTGCAAGAGTGAGGACAGCGGAGATATACCGATATAATCTCAATTCTTTTAAGCAATATATAGATAGGGACAAGTTATACACTTTTGAGATGACGCATAAGCTCATGCAGGGTTATATAAAGTTTATGACTAATGAAAAGAAGAAAGCCTCTACAATCAACAATAAAATAAATATCATTAAACTTCTGTTTTACGCGATAAGGGACGAGTATAACGATTATGATACCGGGACCCTTGTTGTGAAAAATGACCCGTTTAGGAAGTTGGATTTGCCACAAGTTCTGTTATCTGCAGGAGATAGGGCGTTGTTGGTGGATGACATTCGCAAGTTGATTAATGCCAATATAGAAAAGGGAAAAGGATACAGGCTATCAGCTGTAAACTATGCCCTTGATTATTTTCTTCTCTCCTTCTATTTGCTTGGCATAAACCCTGTGGACTTGTATAATCTAAAAAATGAGCAATACAAGGACGGCAGAATAACATACACAAGGAGCAAAACTAAACGCAGAGCCGGTGGCGCAGAGATTAGTATTCCCGTTTGCGATCAAGCGAAAAAACTTATTGAGAAGCACAAAAGCCGAAGCGAATGGTTGTTAGATATGCGAGACAATTATGTTAAGGTTGAGAATGTGGTAAACATGGTAAGTAGAAGCCTTGAACATATATATAACAATACTGACTTGTCGGTAGAAAAAGGAAACTTCACTTGGTATTCAGCCCGACACACTTGGGCGAGTATTGCAGCCAATGAATGTCATTTCAGCGATGCGGAGGTAGCAAGGGCTTTGAACCATCAAAGCGAACATAAGGTAACAAGGGGATATATTAGACCCGATTGGTCTTTGCTGGATAGAATGAATGAGGCAGTATTGGACGTGGTATATAATAGTAAGGGAGCCGAATAGTGGCTCCCTTTTTTGACAAATTTAGAAATTGGAAGGAGAGAATCCTTCGTTTGCTGTGTATTTTAATGCTTTATCATTGACCAATTGGTTGATGATTTCTTCCTGTTTGGCAACGGTAGCCTCAAGCTGCTCAATACGCCATTTGTAATACTCTTCCATTGTTTTGTCGGATTTTAGTAATTTAACATCCGGCAAATAGAAAGGTTGATTAAGATTTTGTTAAGATGGCATTTCCATTAAAGCAGCAAAAAAAGCGGATAATATAAAAATGATAAGCCCTACGACAGTTAGCCAACTCCAGAATACAATCCATTTCTTGATTGTGTGGATATCTTCATACATTTTCAGCCTTTTGTAATCTTCGCTGGCGAGGTAGTTATCTTTCTGTTCCTTCTCCATTCTGCGGATATCATTACGCACTCTTGCGCTTTCGTACATATCATTAAGTAGTCCCATAATTAAAAGTGTATTATCATTATTATATAGTAGCTCATATTATTTGTTCTCAAGGGCGGTTATCAGTTTTGACTGCACTTCAATAGTCTGTAGTCGGCTGTCGCAATCTTCTCTGTTCTGCTCTGGCAGCTCTTTCTTCGCTGTTAAAAAAATCCCATAGTTGTAAATATTATATTCTACCAAATCTCTAAAATTTCTCGTTCTAAAATGATCTGAGGTGTTTCAACGCTTTGCATTGTAGCTGTAAACTCAATCCAATGGCCAGATTTATCGGCCTTATTTATCTTTCCTTCGCACTCAATCCCAATTATTGGTTCTTTAAAAAAGTATGTTCCATCTTCTTCTGCTTGAATATAATCAGCATACTTATAGCCAGTAATTTTATAATCTGCCCCTAATAAAGTCTTATTTCCATTCTCCTCTTTAAACCATCTTCCATCTTCGCAATATATATTTTCAGTCATTGATAAGAATCCATAATCTCCCGTTTGTTTGGTTGATTTAATTGCATCCCCATTCTCATTATAGATATAAGTTCCACTAAATATTAGTTTACCCTCAGCTTCGTAGAATCCTACTTTAGTTATGTTGCCTATTTTATCACATTCTCTAATGATAACCATCATTGGAGTTTCACTCTTTTTTAGTTCTCCGAATGTGTCTTTTACTTCATAAAAGTTGATTTTTTCCTTTTTAACGATTGATGGCTTTGTATTCGAGCAGGATATAAACGTAAGCATAATCGGGATAATCATTAACAATCGTTTCATAGCTGTATTATTTAAAGGTTATTATCATTGTAATGTAGTATTCCATATTACTTGTTCTCCAGCGCGGTGATTAGCTTGGTTTGTACTTCTATTGTTTGCAGTCGGCTATCGGCCATATCGGCATAATATTTCACATCTTTCTTTAGTAGCTCAATTGTGTGCTCCAGCTCTGTGATTTTATTCTCCGGAGTTTGGGGTGTTTCTTCAGCTTTTTTCTCTGATCCATCTAAAAAAGGATTCTCAATACTCTTATCGTATAACCAATCAGTATTAAAGCCAGGTGTATAGTTTACCAAACTATCAATAAACTTTTCGTTATCTCTGCTCCCGTTTACCAATTGAGAGAGATAACTTTTATTGGTAATACCCATTATTCGGCCTAAATCCTCCTGATTCTTAGCAATACCAAGTCCAACAATATGTTTAATTAAAAACTTAACTCGCTCAGTTATAGTGCGTTGTGTTCTCATAGTAAAAAATTCCTAAAAAGTTTACCAAAAATATTTGCGGATACGGTAAACAATGTTTACCTTTGCATTGTTGATAAACAAAGCACATACAAATATAGCAAAAATGAGAAGATTAGAACAAGCTCCATCATTGACCCAAATGGTAAGGAGCCTACAGGAGGGAGAGGTTGCGAAAGTGCATACCGAAGATTGCTCGGAAACAGTGCTTCGTAATATCGCCTACAGATTAAAGAAGAAGGGATTGACATACCGAGTGAACGCACACGAGGGATTCTGTACGATAACGAGGGTATCCTGAGCGTAAGCGGAGACAACCGCTCAACAAACCGATGCGTTATGGAATTAACGCCAACGTGGAAAACACCGTAAAAAGCGGGTTACCGGCCACTCTAAAGGAAGATGCGTATGCCACTTGTCTATATGGCGGTGGAGGAATGCAGACCGGGAGCAGAGTAAACTGCGAGTGTGACAAATAGCACATTCAACAAGTTAAAACCGAGCGAGACACAAGGCGGAGGCAGCAGAGTAAACTCCTGTAAAGGGGGCTGCTTATGTAAAGGGAATAATCTGGACATACATAATGGGAGCGATACCCAACTCCGCCACTAATACTAAAGTATTACACAATGACGTACACTTTGACAGATGAACAACTAACTGTTCTGATAGAACAAAAGGTTGAGAGCCTATTGGCTGAGAGGGGACATATACCAACCCACATCACAGCAAGGGCAGCCTGGAAGATATGCGGCAGCAGAGCAAGGTTTGAATACCTCTGCGATACAGGGCAAATCAAGCCTGTGGAGATGATTGGCTATAAAGCCAAGAGGTATTTAAGGAGCGAGGTGATGAGGGCTGCAAAAGGCGAAAAAGCAAAAAGAATAAGAACTAAAAAAATAAGACTATGAAAAAGAGTATGATTCTATTGGCGGTTATATGTTACGCATTTGCCATTGGTGCAATCATAGAGGGTATTTATAAGGGCATATACATAAACGGCTTTATCGTAAGCGGTATTATGTGGTGGTTGGCTAACAACTTTAAAAAGGAGGCTAAGAATTATGATACAAAGAGCAATTGATGCCGTACAGGAGTTTATGGCGCAGAATCCGGAAGCAATGGATGACGAGCAGATGATTGACCTTGACGATAACCATTCGGTCATTTTCTCATTGGGTAGTGATGGAGAGTTCAAGAGAATAGAAGCTGATCCTCCTTATTACACCGGAGAGATTACCATTTACCCACGTTTTGCGTTCCTGATGAGGTTTGACCACATGGGAATACTCCAGGAGCAGACAGATATAAAAAGTAAGATTGCCCACCATATAGAGAGGGCATAATTATAAGGGGGGGAGCTGGTTAGTTCTTTATAAGTCACAAAATTTAGCGCAATATTTTGACGTTGCTCTGATATGATTGGATAGTTTAGTTTATGGTTAACATTATAGCTTATTCACTCAGTTGAGAAACCAAGTGCGAGGGGAGTTCGATTCTCCCCCTCCCCACAAATTCAAATACAATTTCCTATGACAGAAGAACAAATCAAAGCAACCAACATGGCTGCGTTTAAAGCTGCTGTAGCCCCTATGCAAGTAGTGCAAGAGGGTAAGCACATTTTCCTTAAGGATAAGGATGCAACGGACAGATTCATTAGCTGTGTCACTATACGGAAGGTGCAGAGTGCTATTTGTCTGTATGGCTTCACAGGGTTCTACATTACCGATACGGTAAAGGATGGTTTGGTATTTAAAATTTATTAGTTATGAAAGAATTGATAGCTATTCAGGGAGAGCTTAAGGCCCCAAAAAACCAGCTTAACAAATTCGGCGGTTATCACTATCGTTCGGCTGAGGATATATTGGAGGCGGTTAAGCCTCATTTATCAAAACAAGGCTGTATTCTCACCATCTCAGATACAATGGAGATGTTGGGAGGCAGGTTTTATGTTAACGCGACTGCAAGGCTAATGAACAGCGCAGGAGAAGTTATTGAAACAACAGCCTATGCAAGGGAAGAAGAGAGCAAGAAAGGCATGGATTCTTCACAGATCACCGGTGCCACCTCTTCCTATGCGAGAAAGTATGCGCTTAACGGCCTGTTCTGTATTGATGACACCAAAGATGCGGATGCAACCAATACGCATGACAAAGAGGAGAAAAAAGCAGCTCAGCCGCAAAACTCCCAGGCTCCACAAAGTAATGATGAGCCAAGCATTGATGCAATGGTGTTGGATATTATGAGTTCTTCCAATTTGGATGAGATAACCAAAAAGTGGAATCTCTATAAGAAGTTTGATACCAATAAAGAGATAACAGCAGCCGTAAGGGCAAGAAGACAAGAATTAGGCGTATGATAACACTTAACCAGAATACAAGAGTGAGTTTTGAGGATATTACTCACTCTTATTTATTAGATAACGAGGTTTACCTTATGGGTGTAACCTCGTTAATGAAAAAGCACAGCTTGGCACCCAACTATGAGGGTATTCCTGCGGATGTGCTTCAAAAGGCGGCAGAGAGAGGAAGCAAGGTTCATAAAGATATTGAGGACTATTGCAACGGCAAGGCTGTAGCAATGACCAAAGAGCTGAAGGCTTATATCGGTTGCGGCATCAATGCAATTGCAAACGAGTACCTGGTATCAGATAATGAGATTGTAGCAAGTTCCATTGACATTGTAGCCGATGCGGGAGACAGTAAGGTTAATCTCATAGATATAAAGACGACAAGCGCGTTGCATCTTGAGCCATTAAGCTGGCAACTTTCCATATATGCGTTCCTGTTTAAGTTTCAGAACCCCGACATTGAGATTGCCGGATTGTACGGCCTACACATCAAAGCGGGTAAGGCAACCCTTGTGCCGGTGCCAAAGAAGATGGACGATGAGATAATTGACTTGTTGTTCTGCGAGAGGGAGGGTTTGCCGTTTATGCCAAAGGCGGAGGAGCTGCCGACTGCAACAAAGGAGATGCTTACTACCCTTGAGGAGGTGACATCACAGATCACCCTTATTAAGACCTCGCTAAAAGAGGCGGAGGAGTTGAAAAAGTCCATTGAACAGAAGGTAATAGCGGAGATGGAGAGTAAGGCCCTCAAAACCCTTGAAAACGGCCCTATAAAGGTAACATACGTTGCTCCTTATACAAGGGAGGGCGTGGATACCAAGAGGCTCCAAGAGGCAATGCCGGAGGTGTATGACCGTTACAAGAAAATAACAAACATTGGTGCGAGTATTAAAGTTTCAATAAAATAGATATGAACAAAGTAATTCTAATCGGCAATGTGGGCCAGGCTCCAGAGCTGAAACATGTAAACGAGACCCCTTATTGTATTGTTTCCGTAGCAACCAACGAGAGCTACAAGGATAAGGACGGTAATATGCAAACCAAAACAGAGTGGCACAATGTGGTACTGTGGAAAGGGCAAGCTGATTTTGCTGTCAAGTACATAAAGAAAGGCTCAAAGGTGGGTGTTGAAGGTAAGCTCAGAACCCGCAGCTGGCAAGACAAGGAGACCAACAAGACCATGTACGCAACGGAGATTATTGCCAATAGTATAGAGTTGTTGGATAAGAAAGACAAGAACGATATACCTCCTATGGGAGCTGATGATTTACCTATGTAGCTATGGACTTCAAGATACGCACAGAAACCGATAAAAAGGCCGTTTGTGAGTATATTGGTAAGTTGGATATAAGCCGTAGGCAATACAACGTAAAAGTGGCTAAAAAGGCGGAAACACGCACTTTGTCACAGAATAGGTTGTATTACCTATGGCTTAATTGCATATCTGCGGAGACGGGCAACGAGGTGGAGCTACTGCATGAGTACTGCAAACAAAAGTTCTTGGGTGTGCAATACCGGGTAATATATGGGGAGGAGGTTGCAAGACCGCTCACAACAACGGAACTTAACACCGAACAATTTAAGGCTTATCTGGACAAGATACAGGAGTGGGCCAACGTGGAGCAGGGTATCATCTTACCTAACCCGGAGGATCTGTATTTTGCCCAATTTGTTGAAAAATATTCAAACGAGATATAAGATGAACGAAAAGAAAACATTTGTGTTTAACACAATGTGGCGTGAAGTCTTACGGGATTACCCTGCGGAGGTCAGATTGGAAGTATATGAGGCAATAATGGACTATGTTGCTTTAGGGATACTGCCTGATTTGAAACCGCTAAGTAATATGGCTTTTAAGTTCATTAAGAATGAGATTGACTATAACGCAGAAAGGTATAATGAAATTATAGCCAAGAAGCGGGAAGCGGGTAAAGCTGGAGGCTTAGCCAAGCAGGCAAATGTAGCAAATGCTAATTCTGCTAAGCACAATGTAGCAAATGTAGCAAATGCTAATTCTGCTAAGCATAATGATAATGATAATGATAATGATAATGTTAATGATATAGAGAATATAGAGGGGGATTCTAAGGGGGAGGGCAAGCCTCCTATGCGCACTCTGGTAAAAAGGTTTATAGCTCCAACATTGGAGCAAGTTGCTGAGTATTGCAAGGAGCGCAACAGTAGTGTAAACCCTGAATCTTTTATCAGTTATTATTCTGCCAATGGGTGGAAAGTGGGTAAAAACCCCATGAAAGATTGGAAAGCAGCAGTAAGAAATTGGGAAAACAATGGATACGACAACAACAAACAATCAAATCAATCAAATCCTAACAAAGCACAATACAGAAATCCGCAGGCAGTTTACTCAAGCGAATCCGATATATAGCCCGGAGCGCGAAGAGTGGGTATATGCAAGGCTTATGCACTACTTCAGTGTGATTGTGCATAACGATACGGGAGCAAAACCCCGCAATTTGCCCTTTTTTGCGGCCAAATTTAAAGGATTGGCCCAATGGATATGTAATTCATCGGGAGTAAAAAGATGTTTGATTATAGGCGGTCCTACGGGGATTGGGAAAACAACCATTGCAAAGACCTTGATGCACTTCTTTGCCAATGATACATCCTACTTCGGTTCAGTAATGCAGATGTCGGCAAAGGATGTGGGAGATTATTACCGTTACAGAGAGGATGGGGAGAAGTGGGACATCTACACCGGCAAGGCAATGGTAAACCGCTACAATGAGCCGCCACAGCCAAGGTGTAAGATTCTTTTCGTTGATGATCTTGGAATGGAGGAGGATGAGTTCAGGGACTATGGTACCAAGACACAGCCGATGGCAAAGCTGATACATGACCGCCACGAAAGGGGGTTGGTGACAATCTTCTCAACGAATCTTGGCAGCATGGAGATGCTTCGGGAAAAGTACGATGACAGGATAATGGACCGCATGAACAGCTATTTCAAATTGTTATACTCAATGAAGAGCTTTAGAGGATGAAAAAGCGGACAGAGAAAAAGAATTTGCACAGAGACTGCAGATTCTGCAAGCCCTATACCGAGGTTTTTTTTAATGCCCAGGGGGAACCTATCCTTGGAACGTGTGAGCATGTGCCGCACAAGGTTATTTTGAACGAGAATACAAATTGTAAACAATGGCAAGGAGAAGGATAAATTTTGAGCTGCTTCCTATTGACAGCAGGGCAAGGGCCATCGTATTGCTGAAAAGATGCAAGGGTGACGAGGCGCACAGCAAGCTGGTGCCTGTAAGGGTGGATAAGAACACGATAAAATTGATGTCGCCTGAAAAGGCGGAGAAATACTTAAAATCTCAACAGTTATGAAAATAAGAAATTGGATTACAGCCTTAGTGGCAATTGCCCTCATTGTGGGGTGCATCATCTGGGAGCAGATGAGCCTTATTGTAAGCATAGTGGCAATAGTGTTTTATGCGCTTGTAGTGGTCCTTTTTGTGGGGCCGAGTTTTGAAAACGTAAATGAGAATAAAAATGAGCAGCGAGAATCATAGCCAAATGAGCCAGCTGGATAAGCAACAGATGGTTGCCACCAATGCGTATTATGTGTTGGCCGAGGCTTCTGACATGATGCTGCGGCATGTGGAGTTTTTGCTGGATTTGAGGGGCAGAAAAACACACCAGAGAGTTAAGCAGAGGCACAAACGACTGATGGATAAGATACAGAAGCTCAAAACGGAATACGACAACTTCCAGGAGTGTTACGATAACAGCTTTAACGGAGATTACTCCAAGCAGGATGATGTGCGCAAGAGTGCGGCATATATAGCGAGGATCCTGCTGTTGGTTGCAGACAGGTGCTACACCGACAAGGAGGGCGGGGATAAGGAGAGGATGATTGAGGAGTATATCTACCACATGCCAGAGAAGGGGTTTGTGACCAAGAGGATGCTTGAGAGTTTTATAATACGATAATCACACTTTTAAAATCAAGAAAATGGAAAAACAAATTGGAAATGAAATCAGCAACCCAATTGCCAGGAAGGCATTTTTGGAAGACAACTGCGATGCTGTGGAAGAGAAAGGCTATCTCAAGCCGTACACTCCAGAAGAATTGCAAGGCCATAAAGAGGAGCTTGCAAATGTCTCAATTGAGATTTCAGAGATTGAGGCGGAAATGAAGGAGGTAATGGCAGACTATAAGGGTAGGCTAAAACCATTGAAAGAGAAGCGTGTAAATATGGTCTCCAACATCAAATCCAAGGCTGAGTATGTTAAGGAGAATTGTTACCGCTTTACAGATCAGGAAACGAGGGAAACGGGTTATTATAACTCCGAGGGTCTGTTGGTTGAATCAAGGATGGCGACTGCAAACGAGTTGAACCCGACAATATTTCAAACATTAAGAACAGGTACAGATAACTAACCTTTAAAATCATAATAACATGGAAAACGAAAAATTGCAAATCAATTTGGCTCCTGGAATGGGACATGCAGAAGTAATCTTAAGAGAGGGTAAAGCTCCAGAACTTCCACCGGTGTTGGACCCTATAAATATTAACATCAAGGGTTCGCTTGGTGCGGTGTCTGAATACCTTGCAAAACGTGTAAATACGGGAGAATTTGAGCAGAAAGAGTGCCATATCCTTGTAGATAGGGAGTATATGACAATAGATTTGGTGGTAAACGAAAAGGATCCATACAAAATAGGTAATATCTCCGGCAAATTGGAAATACATCCAAAGTTTGACGAGTTTGGCATCAACCACCAAAAGGTATGGTCACCTGCAGAGCTTGGAATGTACATCAAGATGAATAGAGCTTGTTTTGAAGACAGAAATACAAACATGCAACTTGTTTCTACTCTGTTGAACTTTACAGCTACGGTAAACAATAAGATTGAGAGGGCAATACAGGAGAACGGCAACAGAACCGATAATTTCTCACAAATTGTAAACTCAAACCTCCCTGCTTCATTTATGGTTCATTTGCCGATATTGAAAGGCTATCCTCCTGTAAGTGTAGAGGTGGAGACCATTGCTAAAATAGACGGCAGAAATGTGGTATTCGTGTTGATATCGCCAGGTGCTGCAGAAGTTGTTGAGTTAACCAAGAACGATGCGATAGATAAGGAGCTTGAAAAGATACGCAATATTGCTCCGGAAATAGCAATTATTGAAGTTTAACAAGAGCCTCCCTTTGGGGAGGTTTTTATTTTAGTTATGAATTACAGGAAAATAATCTGGGCGTTTGCTTGGTTTCTTGCAACGCTTGGGGTGATAGAGATTGGGTTTGAGTTAATAACAATGCCCAATACGTTTCTAAATATTATAGGGTTGTGCCTTATGTTTGCCTACAGCCTTATATCAATAAAAACAAAATGTTTCACAAATCTAAAACTAAAGAAAAATGAAAAGAATTAGAGTAATTGTAGCAGTAGTGTTTGCGATGTTTATCGTAGCAATGATGTCAAGTTGTACAAGGATTGATGCTGCTTGTGAGGGTATTAAGGTAAACCTTTATGGTAGTGATAAGGGTGTTGATGATGTGGTACTCGTAACGGGTATGGTGTGGTTTAATCCATTTACCGAGGAGGTGTATGAGTATCCGACTTATGTGCAGATGGTGGACTATGAACCATTTGAGATTAACGCAAAGGATGGTAGCAAGTTTACTGTGGATCCTACACTAAATATTAACCCTATTGGTGGTAAGGCTGCTGCTATTTTTAAGAAATACCGCAAGCCACTTGATGAGGTTATCCACGATGTACTGAAGACACATATTATCAATGCTTACAGAATTAAATTGAACGCATATACAACTGATGAACTTGTAAGTAAAAGAGAGGAATTTGAGAGGGTTACTGAGGATTATTTGCGTGAGGTGCTTGCAAAAGAGAATTTTGAGCTGGGAGAAATGACAAGCGGATTGAAATACCCTGAGAGCTTAGAAAGGTCTATTACAGCTAAGAACCAAGCAGTACAAGAGGCGTTGAGAATATCCAACGAAGTAGCAGCGATTGAAGCTGAAGCGCAAAAGAAAATAGCAGCAGCCAAAGGTAATGCCGAGGCGCAAAGAATCACTGCAGATGCCGAAGCATATTACAATAGAACGGTAAGTGCATCACTATCCAACACCCTTGTTCAAATGAAAGCACTTGAGAAATGGGACGGTAAAACACCTATTGTAAGCGGTGGCGCAAGTACATTTATTGACGCAGGTAAATTTGTTAAATAGTTGACGTTTAACAAGAGCCTCCCTTCGGGGAGGCTTTTTAATAAATTAGGCATGGAAATAACAGGAAAAGTACATTGCTTCTTTGAGCAATCCGGAACCTTTAAGAACGAATTTATAAAGTTGGGTATTCCAGCAGAGGATTATGATATCCAGAACAACTTTGGTGAAACTGACAATGTTATAGACTTATTCGCAGAGATAGAGAAAGGATATGATAATCAGCCATCTATCTTTGATAAAATTGGGGGGGGTGATTTGATAGTAGCGTTTTTTCCTTGTATTTATTTCTGCGAATCAAGTCAATGCGCTTTTAGGTTTTGGAATTTTAATTATCGCAAACTTGGGGTAAAAGAAATGAGTGATAAGATACTTGAGAGGGTTAAAAATAGAGCCTTTTTCTATTCTTTAGCTATTAAGATGTGTTCTATTGCAAAAGATAGAGGTATTAGGCTTATTATGGAGAATCCTTGGAGTGGTATTGGATACCTCAAAAATAATTTTGTTCAAGATCCGGCAGTAATTGATATGGATAGAACCAAAAGAGGTGACTTCTATAAAAAGCCAACAGCATTCTGGTATTTCAATTGTGAGCCGACAAAGGGGTACTCGTTTCAAAAACCCAAAGAAATAAAGACAATCAGGAAAACAAAAGGCTCAAATCAAGCAGGCTTATGTGGGGAAGATAGGTCAATGATCTCCCCTGACTATGCAAGAAACTTTATCTGCGATTTCATTCTGGGGAAAGAACAGGATAACACATTGTTGACATTGTTTTAATTATGAGAGTAGGTTTTATAGATGTAGACAGCAAGAATTTCCCAAATATTCCACTTATGAAGCTGTCTGCACATCATAAGGAATTAGGGGATACAGTAGAGTGGTATCAGCCATTTGGGCAGAGATATGACCTTGTGTATATGAGTAAGGTGTTCTCTTTTACTCCAGACTTTACTGACTGCATAAATGCGGATAAGGTTATAAAAGGAGGTACGGGGTATTGCATCAGCCTCAATGATGGTAAAGAGGTGTTTGACGCAAGTAAAGACATCTGCCTACCCAATGAGATTGAGCATATCTACCCAGACTATTCCCTTTATAACATTACCGATACCGCATACGGATTTCTTACAAGGGGTTGTCCCAGAGGTTGTGAGTTCTGCATTGTCGGGAAGAAAGAGGGAAAGAAATCTTACAAAGTTGCTGATTTATCTGAGTTCTGGAGAGGACAAAAGAATATAGTTCTGTGTGATCCTAATATACTTGCTTGTAAAGATTGGGAAGATTTGCTCACTCAGTTGGCAGATAGTAAGGCGAATGTGGACTTCAATCAAGGTTTGGATATAAGGCTGATGGCACCAGAGAAGATTGAGTTGCTAAACCAAATTAAGGTTAAGGAGATTCATTTTGCTTGGGACAGATACGATGATAAAGACTTTGTTCTGGAGAAGCTGGAGGAGTTTAAAAGATTGAGCAAAAAGAAGATTAACACACACAACTCAATAGTCTATACCATAGTGAATTTTGATACCACTTTTGAGCAGGACTTGGAGAGGATATACACATTAAGGAATATGGGATATTGGGCTTATGTGATGATCTATAACAAGGCGAATTGTGACAAGAGGTACAAGGATTTGCAGAGGTGGGTAAACAATAGGTTTATCTTCTCTAAATGTGAAAAATTTGAAGATTATATGTCGGGGGGGGTAAAATGACAAGTAAGCAAGTTAGGCGAATAGAGATTTGGAACAATAAACAATTAAGCTTGTTTTGATATGTACGCAATCCAGATAAACAACCGCCTACTAAGGGATGACCGAGGTTGTCCCTACAAGTACACAAGCCACAGGATAGCGGAGATGAAAGCGGAAATGATAGTGAGTAAGATGTATAGAGTAACCTTTAAAATAGTTGAGATATGAATTTTGGACAAGCAATTGAAGCCTTGAAACAAGGCAAGAAAGTAACCCGACAGGGTTGGAACGGAAAAGGTATGTACCTATGGTTAAAACCTGCTACAACAATCAAAGCAGAGTGGTGTAAAGACCCAATGCTGAAAGAGATTGTTGATGCTAACGGAGGAGAAGCTGAAGCACTTGGAACCATCTGTATGAAGACTGCCGACAATAAGATCCTTACCGGTTGGTTGGCAAGTCAAACGGATATGCTTTCCGAGGATTGGATGATCCTCTAATTACTTTAAGTTGTTTTGGCCCTATCTGTTCGCGGATAGGGCTTTAAATTTTTTACCAATGAGTGGAACAGGCAAAGAATATGGCGAGCTTAAGAAGGAGATTAGGCAACGCTTGGAACCGGATAGAATTGCATACGCAATGAGAAGACTGAAAGAAGCGGGGGTTGATTGCTATTATAACCGAGTGCAGAAATATATAGAATTTCAATTCAAGGGAAGTTTTGTGAAATTCTTTCCATTTACAGGTTGGGCCACAGGAAAGACAATTAAGGATGGTAGAGGGTTACAGAACTTATTAAAACAGATTAAGGAGGAGTAGTTATGGAAAAACTAAACATAGCAGAAATACTTAAAGATTGTCCCAAAGGGATGGAGTTGGATTGTACTTGTGCTGATAATGTGGTGTTTGATAAAATTATTGAGTATGACCAAATAAAATGTGTAATTGGGGAATATAGAGACCCGTTTATTCTTGATAAATATGGAAGATTACTACACATCTGTTGCCCTAAATGCGTCATCTTCCCCAAAGGCAAAACGACTTGGGAGGGATTTCAAAGGCCTTTTAAGGATGGGGATGTGGTAGTTTGTATGGAGGATATTGGTGAACACGAAAATGAGTTTACTCAAGCATTTATACTTAAATGTATAGAAGGTAAAGAGAAAGGATATTGCTATATCGGATATGACTTTAGACTTAACAAGGTCTTTGAGGCAGGAAAATGGTACTTTGATAGACTTGCCACCGAAGAAGAAAAGCAAAAACTCTTTGATACCATTAAAGCAAATGGTTATAAGTGGAATCCAGAAACAAAGACTTTGGATAAGCTGATAGTTCCGAAGTTTAAGGTGGGGGATATAATTCAAGATATAGATACATATAAGGTTAAAATAACTGAGGTTAATATAGAAGATGGATGTTACGGATATGAATCAATGATTATCAACGGAATAGGTGGTATTAGCTTTAGTGAACAAGACAAGTGGGAATTAGTCCCTAACAAATTTGACATTACTACTTTGAAACCGTTTGATAAGGTGTTGGTGAGAGATACAAATGGACAAGTGTGGACTGCTAATTTATTTAGTCATGTGTTAGGCTCAATTCCGAGACTGCCAATAACATTTGTTTGCGTTAGTCGTTGCCCTAATCAATGTATTCCTTACGAAGGCAATGAGTATCTAATAGGTACTACTAACAATTGTGATGATTATTATAAAACTTGGGAATAATGAACATCATAGGCTTAGAACTTGAATATATCCCAACCTTTCATATTCTTCCTCACGCATATATCACATTAGGTAAGAGTATCTGGTTGAGTTTTAGTTGGTTTAATTTTCAACTAACAATAAAGCATATTTCATGTGATTATAAAGCCTCTGTATGGTCTTTGTACACACCAAGTGTTACGTTACAGAGTTACCTCAATACTGCTTATTTAGCCCATTTTGAGGTATATATGTTTGGTTATACTTACAGGAAAGGGTTGTTTAGGAAAAAAGATTATGAAATTCAACCTACGGATAATACTAATGGTTTTGTACCATCTGGTTGGTTTCTTCAATTCAGTAATCCTATGACTGATGATTTTCTAAAAGATTTACAAGATTTAATTAATAAGTTTAAAGATAAGGAGGAGTAGTTATGACTATTAAACAATTATACGACAACATTAAGAGTTATCCAAATGACAATATGGAAATGAAGTAATTATATCAGATTAGTTATGGCAACAAAGAAATTCATAATTGAGGTGGAGGAGGGATAGACAATGTGTCATAAATGCCCTTTTCAAGCAACAGATTGTACTGAAGAGATATATAATGTTTTAGATTGTGGTAACTACAACCTCGCCACAATGAAAATTAAAGAATTGGAGGAAGAAAAATGATAGACAAAGATTTTATTACAGAAGTGATAGAAAGAGCCTCAGAAGAAGGTGTCCCTTATGACCATAAGTTTGAGTGTGTTTATAAGCTGATTCAGAACTTTATTCTGGTTCACGATATGGAGAATAACAACGAAGGCCAAGAAAATAATGAAGTCATGTTGAGTTTGAACTATATGGCCAAAGAGGCCCTGCGGACTGCAACCAAGAGAGGAAAGGTGGATGACCGCTCAACCGATATGGAGCAGATTGGGGCCATAAGAGCTGAGCTTGCTGAGCTGGCCGATGCTACGGAGAAGAAGTCTGCGCACTTGCCTTGCTTCACTGAGCAGCAGGAGGAGGCCGCAGATGTGATAATTGCCACACTCACATACCTGGCAAGGAAGGGGGTGGATGTGGATTTATTGCTGATTAGCAAAATGAGTTATAACGCAAACAGAGAGTAATTATGGAGTATGTGGGAAAGGTGCAAGGTGCGCCGGTGTCAAAGAGTAATGCCTACCGGATCATTACCATTGGCGGACATGCAAGTTTGACAAAGACAACCGCCATGAAGAAGTATGAGGAAGCCTTCCTCTGGCAAGTGGGAGCAATAAGGGATGCTAATATTGGTGTCCCTTTTGAGTTTTATTTGGATGTGTATTTCCCAAGCAAACGCAGCGATCTTGATGGGTGCCTCAAGGGTATCCTTGATTGCCTACAGCACGCAAGGGTTATTAAGAATGACAACAACTGTTGCCTTATCAAGGCGAGGAAGTTCATTGACAAGGAGAACCCAAGAATAGAGTTTAAGTTGGTGACAATAGAATAATATATCCAACTTTTTGGAATAGTGAACTATTTAACACTCAAATAGTTAATTTTGAAAAAGTGATAATATGAACGGTATAGTTACGGATAAGGAGTACCAGGAGTATGAGCAGGAGAGGCTGAAGGAGATAGCCCTTAAATTGCGGGTAGTACTCAAGCAGATTCCTCTCTATGAGATTGCAAAAGGGACGGGGCTGAAGTGGGACACCGTTGACAATGTTCGCAAGGGCAGAAGGGTGTCGTTTCGCGCATTGTGCCGTATAGAAAGATTCGTTCAAAGTAGAGGGCTGATATTATGATACAGGCGCAAGAAATAGAGTTAAAGAAACTTACACCCAATAAGGGACAAATAGAGGGTGTGCCTACCAATCCAAGAAAGGCCACAAAAAGGGCAATTGAGAATATGAAAAAGAGCATAGAGGAAACCCCTCTGATGCTTGAAGTAAACGAAATGACTGCCTATGATAACAATGGCGAGTTGGTTGTTATTCGTGGTAATTTGCGCTACAAGGCATTAAAGGCATTGGGATATAAGACTGCACCGGTAAAGGTTCTTCCCACAGAAACTTCTAAGGAAACAGTTAATCAGATTGTTATTAAAGATAACATCCATTACGGAGAATGGGATACTGATTTGCTCTCTATGGAGTGGAACAGCACAGAGCTTGAGAGTTGGGGGGTTGATGTGAGCTGGGGAGAGGAGGAGAAACCCAAGAAGGAGAAGGAGCCTCATGAGGATGAGGACTTGCAAGAGAAGATTGACTACTACGCAATGATGTTGGGAGATAGGTTGTACGATAGTGACAACGAGTATGACATTCCCAACCTATTGATGGAGCAACAGCCGGAGAGAGGGTTGTTATTGCCATTTGCGGCTTGGGGAGCGGACAGCAGACTACGCAAGGATATTGCAACATATTGTTTCTATGTGGAGGACTACCGCTTTGAAGCTATCTGGAAAGACCCAACAATTGTGATCAATAGCGGATGCGCTGCGGTGGTGGAGCCGAACCTTTCCCTGTTTGATACTACACCAATAGCATTCGGTTTGCAACAGATATACAAGAAGAGATGGATTGCAAGGTATTATCAGGAATGTGGTATCAAGGTTTACGCAGATCTCAATGTGGCAAGGAAGTTCCAGAAGTACAATATGCTTGGAATACCGAAAGGATACAATGCTTTTGCTACACGAGGGTACACAGATAGGATTGAGTACCTGTTGGAGGAAATTGAGGTTGCAAAGCAGATTTCCGGCTTGGAAAGGCCGAATATGATTGTTTACGGTGGCGGGGCAAAGATAGAGAGTATTGCGAAGGAGAACGGGTTGATATATGTTGAACAATTTATGCAAAATAAAGGGAGGTAATCATGGCAAAGACGAGTGGAGGAACCCGGGGCGGAAAATCCGTATCAGATGCAGCAAGTAAGGCTGTAGCGGGAGTGGAAAGTTTGATAAGAGGTAACAGTTATGAATCAGCGGCAGTCATTGACACCTCTGGAAAGCAATTGTTGTTTAAAAAGGGAGATAAGCGGCAAGTGGCATTCAGTCTGAAAGAATCCGCTTTGATGAAGGATGCCATTTTGACACACAACCATCCTTCTGGGTTAACTGATAGATATAAAATTGGTAATTCTTTTTCCAATCCTGATATTCTTACAGCTATAAGTTCTGATGTTAAGGAGATACGAGCGGCAACGGCACGATATTCGTTCTCAATCAAGAGACCTAAAACAGGATGGGGAACAGATGTTTCAGCAACAAATGCGAAACTTGGAATTATTGAAGGTAATATCAAAAGAAAGTTACAAGGTTATATTGATAATTACAGAGGTAATCCAGATGTAGCTATTGCAAGAGCTAACGTTTTACATCATCATTTAAAATCCAAAGAGTTGGCTAAACTTATGGGGTGGAGTTACACAAAAACAAAAATAAAATAGGTTATGGAACAGAGAATAAATGAAAAATTACAGGAGTATGGGTTTACTCTTGAGGATTTGACAGCAGAGGAGCTTGAGCAACTAAAAGCAGAGATTGAGCAAGAACAGAAAGGACATGTAATATTGGATGGAGTTTTGGCAAGCAAGCCGTTGTATAGATAAGTAAGGAGTATTTATCATGGCGAAGACAGCGGGGCATGTAAGGGCCTCAAAATGGAGAGGGGATATTTTTACGGTAAACGGAACAAGACGAGAATACAAAGACCTACCGCTTGAAAGACAAAATGCTGTTAAATCCTTGGTGAAAAAGGTGAGTAAAAATGTTTATAATAACGTTAAAGACACATCTGTAAGTTTGAATGCTGGAGGAAAAGCAATAAAAGTTCAATTCACCAAGGATGGCGTGGATCATTTTACAAGAGATGCAATGCTGACTTTGAGTGGAAAATATATGAGCCACCGATCCATGATAAATGTTGACCAGCTTTTATCTGCTTCGGAATATGTGCCAACAAGCCATGCATTATATAAGGGCAGAAAGGATGGAAAAGAGTTATTCTTTAAATATAAGGATAAAACGGGGAGAGGAATATTTTTTAAGATTGCCTATGAGCCAAAACAAGGTGATGGGAAGCCATACTACTTGTATTCGGTGGGTGATATTGGGTAAAAAAATAACGGGCAGCCCTTCACGAAAAACGTCCGTTGTACTACCCGCCTAAGAGGTTGGATATTGCAACAACGCATACGGTTGCGCCTGACATCCTTCCAATGGAACAAAGATAGAGAATAGAATGTTATAAAACAATTAATTACCAACATAAAAGCAACAATGCCATTTCAAAAGGGAAATAAGCTGGGAAATAGGTTTTCTAAAGACAACCAACCAAAGGTAAACACAGGAAGACCTCATAAGCTGTGCAACCAAATAGGGAATATCCCCAAGGATGCTCAGCAGAGGATGTATTCCATACTCTACAAGGCAACCACCTTCAACAGCAGGGAGGAGGCCATCAGCTTTCTCAAGGATGAGAAAGACAAAGGGGAGTATGGTTTTATCCTGGAACTTGCTATCAATGCTCTGGGGGGCAGAAACGGGTGGCAGGTGCTTATGGATATAATGGATCGTCTATTCGGTAAGCCTAAGCAGGTAACCGAGAACTACAACGAGAACATGGAGAAGAACAAGGCAATTGTAATCTTCTCAAAACCAAAAGAGGAGCCGGAAAGTGATTGAGTTGCATTATCTGTTTGAACCGTTGGTTACCTCAGAGGATAGGTATAAAATAATAACGGGTAGTCGTGGAAGTATGAAGTCTTTTTCTACGTCTACCCTTATTTTGCTTGAATCAGATAAGGACGATGGTGCAATTCTCTATACACGTTTTACATTGACGAATGCAGAGCAGTCCATATTTCCTGAGTTTGATGCAAAGATAGAGGAGCTGGGGTGGCGCAACAAGTTTCACAAGGTTGGAAATGATTATATCAACCTGGAGAGTGGCGGCAGAATCCTTTTCCGAGGTATAAAGACAAGTAGCGGAATCAACACAGCGGCCTTGAAATCCATCCCCAAGTTGAAGATGTGGGTAAACGATGAGAGCGAGGAGCTGGTGGACGAAACAATATTTGATACCATAGACCTTTCCATTCGTGATGCAAAGTATAAGCTGCAGATTTGGCTTATTCTTAACCCTACCGATGTAAACCACTTTATATACCGAAAATTCTTCAAGGAAAATGGTGTTTTTGACGTTTGGAATGGCAGCAAGAATAATATAACATACATTCATACCACTTACCTGGATAATAAACATATTTCCCCCACATTTCACAAGTTGGCGGAAAAATGCAAGGCTGTAGATAGAGCAAAATATGATAATCTTTATTTGGGTAAATGGCGTAAACTGAGTGAGGGTAATATTTACCACAATTGGGAGAGGATAACAGACGAGGAATACCCTACTCATTTGCCTTGCTGGTATGGCGTGGATTGGGGCTTTGCTAATGATCCTATGGCCATTGTGCGGCTTTGCTACGATGATGCGACACATACCCTATACGCAAAAGAGTTGTGCTATGAGAAGGGCCGTTTGACCTCTTATGCTGCTGAGGTAATACGCAAGGATATACTTAATCGCAAGACCTTGCTGTATGAGGGCGAGGGGTGGAGCATATATCATTATCAGGGCAAGTGTTGGATTGGAAACCAATCGTACACCGACAGCCAGATAATTGAGGACGATTCCATTATTGCCGACAAGGTGGAAAGGCAGATTGTCAGGGATGCACTTGGTAGGTTGCTCAATATGACAAGTGAGGTGTATTGTGACCCAGCAAGGCCGGAGCAGATCTATGAGATGCGTACTGTACACAACATCTTTGCCGTTCCCGCAACCAACACCGACAAGGTGGGCAGAATAGAGTACCTGAAGTATTTTAACGTGAAGTATGTGGGGCAGAGCATAAGGCTGGAGTATGAGAACTACAAGTGGCAGACCGATAAGCACGACATCAACGTATATATCAACAAGCCGATGGACGGCAACGACCATTGCATGGATAGCATAAACTATGGCGGTGTAACGCATTTGCGCAGGTTACGCGTGGCCAACAAGATAGGAGAGAATTAACAATAAGGAGGATATTATGGATTTATTTGGACGAAAAGCAAGGAAGGAGGCGGAGAGCCTGAGAGCAGAGATTAAAGGCTTCTATGACCAGAACAATGAGCTGAACAAGCTGCTAAAGCAGATGTTCCCATACGGAGGGGAGATGATGGAGTTTTCTTCTGTGGATAGGGGGGATTTGCTTAACTGTTACAAGAACACCGATTCTGTATTTGGCCTTATCAACCGCATTGCCAAGAGGTGCGGAGAGCTGGGCAAGTATATTGAGTTGGTGGATGCTAAAACCGAAAAGGAGATTGAGAACCATTGGTTACTTGACATCTTGAGGCAACCCAATGACAGATACAACTTGCAAAGGTTCTTGGTAGGGTGGGCAACGCAGAAGCTCATCTATGGAGATGTGTATGTGTATTGCAATAGGGCTGTAGGCTCAATGCGAAGTATAGAATCCATGTACTTGGTACCTGGTGATAAGGTGTTAATCAAGCAAGGTGGATGGCGCGAGCCGATGAAGGGAATACAGCTGCAAGGAGGAGATACGTTATTGGATATGAAAGATGTTTGGCAATCGTTCTATTTCAACCCTAAACTTGACAGCTTTGAAGGATTCTCACCATTGACAGCAGCAGCCGCAAGTGTGCAGATCATCCGCAACTCAAAGAAAAGACAGAACACCTCCATTAACAACGGAGCCGTCAACAACCTTGTTACACCCAAGCCGGATGGTATGGGATTGATGCCAGCTACAGCTGCAGAGCTGGAGAAGGAGCTGAATAATGAAACAAATATCAACAAGACTAAGTACCTCCGTCAGGCAATAGAGGTACACAAACTTGGTTCCACCCCTGTAGAGTTGGCATTATTGGACAGCTCAAGGGACAGTATTACCGCCTTGTGTTTTGCTTATGAGTTCCCGATTGATCTTTATTTTGGCCAATCCAAGTATGAGAATGCGAGAGAGGCACGCAAAGCAGAGTATGAGAGCCTTGCAATGCCTATGGTGGAGGAGTTCTGTAATGACTTTATGTCTTATTGCAACAGGATGTTCAACGATACCAAGGGTCTTAAATTTATCATCAATAGAGACAAGATTGATGTGCTGAAAACAGCCCCTACGGAGATACTGACCAACTTGGGGTTGATGCACGCCTCTTTGAACGAGAAGCGCGAGGCTTTTGGGTATGCTCCAATAAACAAGCCGTATGCCAACGAGCCTATGTTGCCGTTGGGTGTTCAGTTTGGAGAGATGGTTTATGATATTAACGAGCCTACGGAATGAAGAAGGTAAAAATATCACCAGCATACAGGAGGCAGGAGGATTTGCTACGGCAGAAGGTTCTTTCTGCCTCCTTGCCTTTTGAGACCAGGTTGGACAAGCAGCGCACCCGCCTTGTGAACTCCATCGCAAAAGGTCTTAAGGGACTGCCCGTATCCGAATGGGAGCAATGGGCAAGGGAGGAGGTAAAGGAGCCGTACCTTAAGAAATGGTTTATGGATATGTATTGGGCTGCCGGACAACCCGCAGGGGAAAGGGCAATCCGCAATTTCCTTAATGTTAAGGCTGCCGAGGATATGAATACTTGGGAGAGGGCCTTGTATGAGTGGATGGGGAGCCAGATGGGTAATAAGATTGTCCTTGTATCCGGGACATTGAAGGAGTGGGTGATTAACACGATACTGCAATATGTGGACGAACATTCCACCGAGGGAGTGGAGAAGATTGTCAGCGAGGTAGAGGCACATATCCGTCAGCGGTGGAACGATGTAAAACAATGGCAGATAAGGCGCATAGTGCAGACTGAGAGCCTTACCGCTATGAGTGAGGCGGCCGATGTTGCAATAAAGTCCCTGGGTATAAAGTACTCCAAGACGTGGGGTATAAGCGGACATAACACACGTCCCGCACATGCGGCTATGGATGGAGTGACCATAGGGCAAAATGAACTCTTTAACGTGGACGGGGAGTTGATGGAGTTCCCCAGAGATAGCAAGTACGGAGCGAGTGCGAGCAACATCATCAACTGCCGGTGTTATTGCATACGCAAGCCGCTCAATGACAGCGGAAACCTCCTTACTGATGATGATATACTGAATATGGTATAAAAATATATGCAACTTTTTGGAATACAGCAACTTTGAGCGGTTTATAACTTAATTTTGTTATAAACCGTTTTTTTATGGAAAATAAGAGTTTTACATGGGAAGAAATGTCTGTCAAGAGTGAAGGTTCAAACCTTTACATTGAGGGCTACGGTGCGGTTTATGGTAACGTGGATTCCTACAAGGACATCGTTCAAGCGGGGGCATTTGATGCGTTCCTTGCCAGCGAGGAGGCCAAGAGGGTCAAGTTCTGCTATTGCCACAGCATGAGAGAGGTTGTAGGCAAGGTGGAGGAGATGAAAAGTGACGAGAGGGGTCTATGGTTCCGCGTCAAGATTTCAAACACCACTCTTGGAAAGGATGTGGCTACTTTAATTGAGGATGGTGCATTGACTGAGTTCTCAATTGGCTACAAGACCGAGGATTCCATCTACAAGGATGACGGAGTGAGGGTGCTTACCAAGTTGAGCCTTTATGAGATCTCTGTTGTCTCAAGAGCGGCCAACCCGAAAGCTACACTTACAGGGACAGAGAGAAAGGATGAGCAGATGGAAGAGAAGAAGACTGCAATCGTGGAGATGAGCTATACCCAGCTAAAGGCAGAGCTGGAGGAGTTGGAAGGCCGCAAGGCTGAGGTTCTTGCGTGTATGAGCGCAAGGGTATTGGAGAAGGTAAACATTAACAATCTAAATTAAAGTATTATGGACGAGCTTGAGAAAAAAGCACAGGAGATTGAGAACTCAATCAAACAAGCAAAAGAGGATTCTGCTGAGGTTAAAAAAGAGCTTCAGGAGACCAAAAAAGCAATGGAGGACAAGAAGCGGAACAATGAGAAGAAATTTGACAACATTGACGAATCTTTAAAAGAGATGAAGAAAGCTATGGAGCAGAAAGAGGAGATGAAAGAGCAGACCTTTGGTCAGGCTGTCAAGAGTGTTCTTGAGAGCGAGGAGTTCAAAGGTAAGATGAACGATGTTAAAGAGAGAAAGTTGCAAGGCTTCACTATGGAGGTTAAACTTGCTACTTCTGCTATGACCGGTGATGTTAACCGCACACAGCAGAACACCAATATTTACGGCCCATCATTCGCGGCATTGTCATTCTTCAACCGCGTACCACGTTACCCTATTGGTGCGGATAAAAACCGCTTTATGTGGGTTGAAGCATCGTTTATGGATGCTACCGGATACGTTGGTGAAGGTGAGGAGGGCAGCGACAGCTCAGCAACCGCAACTGAGAAATACAGAGAGGTGGCTAAAATTCACAACAGACTTCCTTTCACAACTGAGATGCTTACCGATATGTCATTCTTCTTGAATTGGGCGCAGAACCAGGCAAGAAATGCCGTTATCGCGAAAGTTGATACCCTAATGTGGAATGGTGATGGTGCTGACGGCTCACAGCCTAAACGTATCTACGGTATTAAAGGCGCAGCAACCGCATTTGATGCAACCAAAGCTGGTTTGAAAAATGCTATTGTGAAACCTGATACAAGAGCATTGCTTCTTGCTATGAAAGCGCAGATCAAGAAAGAGACCAAGGGCGCATACAATCCTAACACCGTGTACATGTCTGAGGAGGGCTTGGTTGAGTTCATTAACCTTAGAGATTCAAGCGGCAATCAGTTGAACTTCCCTGACTTCCAGAAAGCATTGGGTTGTGAGATTGTTTCAACCGACAAATTTAGCGGTGGAGAGATCTTGATGGCTGATATCAACGCAATCCAGCTTCATGAGAAGACTGGTTTTGAGATTGAGGTTGAGAGAAAAGCCAATACAGACAGTTACGTTATGTATTTGCGCTGGAGAGGTAATGTAGCTATCCCTGGCGAACCTGCTAAGGCAGTTCTATATGTAGAGGATGCGGAGACTGCAATCTCAGCTCTTGCTAAAGCCTAACATCTATGGCACGCAAGGCTGATAGAACAGCATACGAAAACAAGTCCGAATTTCTTGGCAACCCTGAGAAGATGATGATTGAGGTGGTTAAGTCTCATGACGGGTTGGAGAAGGGTTGCCAGCTTTTCAAACCTTACGACATTGCTGTTCTGATGATAAAGAAAGGATATTGGAAAGAGGTCAAAACAGAATAATATGAAATACACAAAGTATCAGCAGGGCGAAAGTATAACCCTTGAGGGGTTGAAGCACCATCTCCGCATTGTGGACGATTCCAACGATGTAGAGCTTGTTGTATTGCTCAAGGCAGCAACGCAATATGTACAGGAGTACTTAGACGTGGCTCTTGTATCTTGTTCAGTCCTTCAGGATGAGCCGCAAGCGGATACTGATTTCATGTTGTTTCTTTCAGACCAGAGCAATATCCGCGTAAGGGACTACAAAGGTAACGAGGTGGGCTTTGAGCAGAGCGGTAACCATATCGCTCTCTCACAAGCTGCCTCTGTTAGAATTTCCTATGATTGCACACCCGCAGATGATGTGGAGAGGTATGCGCTGGTGGTGTACCAGGTAGCGGCAGCCAATTATGACGGGCAGCCGGATGAGATTGCAAAGATTTTACGAAACTATCCCGTTATCTGATATGCTTACAGCGAGGAAATATAAAGACAGAATTACTCTTGTTCTTTTCGCAACCACCCAGGATGAGTATGGCAAAGAGGTGATATATTCTTCTGCACCGGAAGATGTGCTTCACACCTTTGCCAATGTCATCCAATCTGGCAACAGTAGGGTGATGGTTGAGAACGCCAATGCGAGGCAGGAGGCTTATAGGTTTACAATTCGCTACACCGACAAGGCTTTCAATGCCGTAAGGTGGAGGGATAAAATCTATGTGGTGCAATCCATTGAGAATGTAAACCAAGAGAGCCGCGAACTTGTTATATATGCACAAAGAGCTGAGTGATGCCTAAGAATCTTTTGGAAATAGATGACAAAGACCTTGCCAAGCTCAATATGAATTTTGATGCATTTGCAAGGGAGTTACAAGGGGTATGTAAGGAGGCCATTAAGAATTTGGGGCAAAGGATTATTTCCGATGCGCAAACAAGATTGCGCAGGAATAAGAGTGTTGCAACGAGTTTGCTTATCAATAGTGGAGCCGTAAAGGAGGGAAAGGATAATGAGATATTGGCAGGATTCCCGACAATATACGCCTACTATGTAGAGTTTGGCCGCAGAGCTGGTAAATGGCCCCCTTTCCGCTTTATCTATGAATGGGTAAGGACAAAGCACATAGCAGCCGATGATAAAGAGGCAAGGAGCATAGCATTCCTTATTCAACGGAGCATAGGCACGAAAGGCACAAAGCCGCATCCGTTTTTAAGGCCAGCCTTTGAAAAGAACAGATCTCTTTTGAAGCAGATTATGATTAAGGGCGCAAACAAGATAATGAACAAAGACTACACACGATGAGATACCTGAAAAAGAGCCTTTATAAGGCGGTTGTTGCATACGTTCAAAGGGTTAATCCGCTATGGATAAATAAAGGGGTAAAATACCCCAAAATTGACCTCCACAGCTGGATTGAGAACGCACCGATAGACAAGGAGGATTCTGTAAGAGAAATCTCCTTCATTGTGGAGGCGTACAGCAACAAGAGCTACGATGAGGCGGTAACGATGGCGGACACCATAGCCCAGGGGTTATGCGAGAATCCTCCAGAGGTGGAAGGGGCAAGGATTATCTCAGTAGTTCCCGATGGTTCCGAGGAGATTCAAGAGCAAGACAACAACAATGTAGTACTTTACAGACAGTTGAACAGATTAGTAGTAACAATTAAAACAAAATAGTTATGGCGGCAGAAAATGGAAATAGACGCAAAGTGTACTTGGTGGAGAATACTACCAACACTTATGTAGTAGGGCAGACTTCAGGCAGCCTTTCTCTGAGTGATGAGCTTCTTGACGTGTCGGACAAGACACATGAGTGGGGCGAGTATGTATCAGGTAAGAAGGCTTGGAGTGCGACTATTGGTGTGAACCTTGACAATACTGCAACTGCGGAGCAGATTAAATTCGTTGAATCACTTGTAGCTGGCACCAAAGTTAAAGTGTTCATCGGTGTGTTGAGCGCAGACCAGCAGAGTGATGGTATTCTTGGCGAGGCATACGTTGCAAGTGTGGAGGATACATTTGACAACGGTGCTGTATCATCAAGAAGCATCTCACTTACCGGTACCGGAGTACCAACCATCATTAAACCTGCATAGTATGGAGAATCCGTTACAGATAGTGACGATTGGAGGAGTGGAGACGGAGTTATTATATACCGTCTCCATTTACAAAATTTTGCATGACAGAAAACAACAGATTGTCATTGAGAAAGGGGCAAGCTGGGATGATGTGACAAGTGCGTTTACCCGCATGATGTACGCGGCTTATCTCAATGCAATACAAGTGAGGCAGATTGATGATCCTGCCTACAATCCCACCAGAGCCAAGTATATGGACTTTGTGATTTGGAGCGAGAGCAATGCTCCTCAGTTCTCCAAGCAGATGCAGATTTGCTACAAGTTTATAACCGGCAAGGAGCTGGAGATTGACATAAAAAAAAAGACCATCCCAACCCAAGAGGAAGCCAAGATGCAGAAGAAGACATCCATCTGGAGCAAGATTGGGAGGATATTCAAAATTTCCTGATAGGAGAAATCCACTTGAGAGAGAAAGAATGTTACAACGTTACTTTCGTTGAGTGGCGAGCCTATAACAAAGCATACGAAGAAAGGATATTACAGGAGTGGAGAATTGCCCGTTTTATCGCATGGCAGAACCATTTACACAGCAATATCAAGGCTTCGGCAAAGAAGACTACGGCAGAGGCTTTTTGGCCTCTCAAAGGAGATAAAAAGGCGGTTGCAGCACCACCTATGAATCAAAAGCTGACAGAGGGAGAAGAAACAGAGTTGTTCAGGATAATTGGCAAAATAGGGAGAAGTTAAACTATGGGAATATTAGGCGAGTTATGGGTTAAGTTGGGCCTTAGAAATGAGGCTTTGGATAAAGGCTTGGATGATTCCAAAAAGAAAGTAAGCGGATTTGCTAATTATATGAGCAAATTGGGCGGTATAATGGCTGCTGCTTTCTCAGTTAAGGAGATAGTTGCATTTACCCACCAAACAGCAGAATTAGCCAATAAAGCTGCTGGAGTTAGGAGGGCTTTTGATAAGCTCAATAATCCCAATCTGCTCGCTGATCTAAGGCGGGCAACACTTGGAACGGTTGATGACTTGCAACTGATGCAAAGAGCCGTACAAGCTCAAAATTTTAAAATTTCATTAGACCAATTAGCAACCTATTTGCAATTTGCCACCAAGAGGGCAAACGAAACGGGGCAATCAGTAGATTACCTTGTTGATTCCATTATTATCGGATTGGGAAGGCAGTCAACTTTAATATTGGATAACCTTGGATTCTCTGCTGCACAAATCCGCGACAATATGAAGGATGGTGCTTCAGTGGCGGAGGCTGTAGGAAAGATTATCAAGGAGCAAATGGGAGATGGTGCGGCTGAGATTGACAAGGCGGTACTTGCAACTGATAGATTGAAAACCGCATGGACTAATTTGATGCTTACTATTGGAGCTGGTACAAGCGGCCCCTGGAATTGGATAAAGGGACAAGTTGCGGGTTTTTTGGAGGATGTTACTTCTGTTCTTAATAGTAATAATCTTAATTTTTGGCAAAAACTTTTTACGTTCAATCCAATTACAGGATTGACAATGTTTGCTGCTGGTACTTATGACAGAGCCTTTGCAAAAGACGCAGAGGATGCTGCAAAAGCCATTGAAAAGCTAAAGAAAGAAACTGAGGAATATAATAAACTTGTTGAATCAGGCGAGTTTATTGGACCAATGCCAGGAACGGGGAATGGAACTGTTGCTGTAACAGGTCTTATTGGTAAGTTGGAGGAGGAGATAAAGAAGAAAAAGGAACTTCGCAACCTCTCAGCCAACGAAGATGAGGTAAGACAGCTTAACGATGAGATAGAGGCGTTGAAGGAGAAACTTAGGCTTCTTCAAATGACATCGGAAGAATACAAGGAATATCAAGCAAGTTTAGACAAAACTATTAAACCCGTAATGATTGAGGGCATTTTTGACAATGCCGAAATCAAATCAAACATTGATACGGGGGCAGCAATGCTTGATGAAGCACAAGCTCTATGGACAGAAAAGGGTGCAGCATTAGCCGAGATTACAGTCGCACAACAAGAAATGATAACTGAGGCGGCACAGATGTTGGCAAATTCTCTAACATCTGGAATAAATAACAGCCTTAATGAGCTTGTCAATGTTATTGCTGGAGTGGAAGGAGCAAATGCGGGTAACGTTGTTAAAGCCTTATTGACACCGCTTGCGGATGCTGCTATTTCTGCGGGTATAATGATTTTAACAACTGGTAAAGCTGTCGCTGCATTTAGGACAGCATTGCAGACATTGGATCCTGCGGTTGGTGTAGCTGCCGGTGCAACATTGATTGCTGTAGGCTTGGCTGCCAAAGCTGGTCTCCAGGCTATTGGTAACAACCCAACGGCTGCCGGTGGATACGCCAACAGTTCAGTAACATCATATAGCGGTGGTTATGGTGTCAATAGCAACAACTACGCACAAGAGGCAACAGCATATAGCTTGACCACCACACTCAAAGGGCAGGATTTACTATTAGCAATTCAACGAACAGAGAACAACAATAGGAGATAGGAAGATGTACGCATTGTGGCTTGATAAGGAGATAAAGACAGAGTACGGATATTGCAAGTTGGAGATATTCCGCAAAGGTGTTTTTGACTATATAAGGGAGATAGATGCATTGGGCGTTGATTCCCTTAGCTTATCATTGGAGAACATGAGCAGTATTACCGACCCAATAGGTAAGTCTGTATGTTCATTCTCAATCATTGATACCGGGCAGATCAATTACGAGGACTTCTTTACCCCAGATGCAACAGCTTTTAAGGTTGTTGTAAGTACAAAGGTGGGAGAGGGTGCGTATGTAACCCGTTGGAGTGGCTTTATCACTCCCGATTTCTTTGCCGAGAACCTTACCTACCGTACACCTATCAGCATATCAGCAAGGGATAATATCGGCTATTTGGCTGATGTGGATTTTGATTTGACCGCAAGGACTATCACCGTAAGGGAGCTTATCACATCGGCCTTTGCAAGGATTTCTGATGACTACCCTATGAGCCTGGTATTTGCTACACAGAAACAGACTGCAGAGGGCGTTTTGGCTATTGATGCAACAATAAGCACCGCATTACTGAGAGAGATGACTTGGTATGAGGCGTTGGAGGCTGTTTTGCACGATTTGGGCCTACAGATGCGTTGGGTGGATAACAATGCCATTGCTGTAATAGATGTTTCCCAAATCCCCGAATATTACGCCACACAAGGCTTTAATTTCATAGGTGCGAGTGGATATAGAGAGATTCTTCCCGCTTGGAGGGAATTGGGCCAAAATCAAGACTTCGGATTGAGGGAGAACTTTTTTGAGGGGGAGATAACACCTCAAAATATGACATTTGCAAGAGAGCAAGTTATACAGGCCAATGGCCCCATTTTTAACGGGCTTTACTCTACAACAATAAGATACTACACCCCTAACAATTGGGATAGAGCGGGGGAAATGTACACAATTAACCCTGCGGATTTTTTTAATGGGGGGCAGTATAAGGGAAGAATATTTTTTACGGGAATCCAAAGCAATATTGTCAATTACTCAATGAATTTTATGAGTTGGAGGCAGCCAATCTTACAGAGCAATTGGCCGATGCTTGTGAAATTCAATGCGTATAATGCTATTATGGCTCCTGATCCCACATTTGGATCATCATTGCAGAATCTTGTTCTGTATGCCGATAGTGAGGACAGATACCAATTAGGATTAAAGGTTAATGTGTTGCTACATAGTGGCAGTAAAACCTATATTCTTAGACAGAATTGGGAGGAGCTAAATGGGAGTGAGCATACTGCAATAGAATTTATATTGTCGGAATTGACACACAATGGAACACCTCAAGAGGAAGAGTTGAGCATTGAAATTAACTCCATTCCGCACGATGGAGAGTTGGAGTTGAGAATATACGGATTTTTCCTTAACCCTAAGTATGATGAAAATATAGCTATTGCGGAAGGGACAGCCATTAAGATGGTTTCCTATATCAGCGATGTGGCTTATACCTATGATACAAACGCAATACCAACGGGGCAGGATAGTGGGGTAACCATTAACGAGCAGCACAATGTAAAAAGCACAGACGATTATACTTTTGGCCAGGTGCCTTATAGAAGTGGCGGTATTAATGCTTTTGCCGGAGGTTTGTTTAAAGAGGATGGCAACGAGCTGATTGGCTTCCAGCGCAACGCAGAGGGGGAGAATTACAATCTATTGGAGCTTGTCGGGAGGGAGGTTATCCATTTCAACAAGAAGAACTACAATAAGCTGTCGGGAACAATAATGAATCTTGACAAGGAGCCTTTGATGTTTAATAAGCTCTTTGTGCGAGAGGGGAAGACTTATGCCCCATTTGCCTACTCATTGAATGTCATTTCTAACCAGATGAACATTACCACAATGCAGGAGGTGGAGCCGTATGAGACTGCAAGTTTTACGCAGATTGAGAGCGAGGTTACAACAGGCGGAGCAACCGTTGGAGGCGGTAATAATACCGTTTTGCAATACTCTGAGAAGCCCGGCAATGTTAAGAGGGTATATGAGCTTACAACAGCAACCGGGGAGGAGAAGAATGATGGTTACCTTATCCTTGACAGCCCTTCGTTTGGAGAGGCTAAAAAGGTGCATATCTCTGAGGTTAAGGATGCGGAGCTAAGGGATGATTTCAACGCCTTAGAGAAAGAGGTGGAGGCTATTACTTCAATGCTTGGCGATGATACCGAGGGAGTGATTGACACTTGGAATGAGGTTGTGGATTTCTTGGAGGGTTACAAGGAGAGTGAGGACCTTGCAACTATTTTGTCGGGAATAAATGCTGCTATTGCTGATAGAGCATTGAAAACTGACCTTACTGCATTGGCTACAACGGTAGGAGGTTTGGCAGACACACTTGCTACTGAGCAGGGGTATATTGATACCTTGCAGGGGTACTTTGTTAACGGTGTGGCTAAGAAAGCTACTGCTGATGCGCTGGGAAATGTTATTACAGATACCTATGCTACTAAGGTTGCTCTTAATGCTGTGGATGAGAGAGTTAAGACCTTGGAAGCATTGGGATTGACATTGGAGGTTAGGGATGGAGTAACTTATGTCAAGTCCAAGTACTCATTCTACACAATGGGAGGTCTTGCATCTGGTGAGCCTTCTTCTTCTGGAGGTGGTGGAGGTACAGTAGGAGGAAGCAATGTTTCATTCAAGGCTGAGCTGCTTAGTGGTACTAAGATAGGTACTATCACTATTGACAATGTGGCTACCAATATATATGCTCCATCGGCCTTGGCTAATCCGTATGCGTTGACCTTTGGTTCCAAGACCTATGATGGCTCTGCTGCGAAGACTATTACTGCTGCGGATTTGGGGGCATTAACAGCACATCAGGATATATCTCATTTACTGAGCAAGACTGCTGCTGCGGAGACTTATCTTCCTTTGAGTGGGGGAACGATAGAAGGTCGTAGTGGTATATATACTCCGCTTAGGATAAAAAACACCTCGTTGCCAGAAGTTTGGATAGGTTTTCAAGATTCGGTAGGTACTTGCCATATAGGAAGCAGCAACGGAGTCCCTTCAATATATACAGGAGATTCTAATAGAACCCTCATCCACTCTGGCAATATAGGCTCTCAGAGTGTGAATTATGCGACAAGTGCGGGAAATGCGGATACTTTGGATGGTTTTCACGCAGATACAATGGTTAAATCCTATATTGATAGCACCAGTAATCTAACAAGATTTACAAATAGAGCATTCTTTCAGACAGCTTGGATAAGTGAACAAGGAGACTTCGGAGCATTGGTAATTCCAACTTGGGCATCCAATAGCACAGACACTTTCTATACAACCGAATTGAGATTTGATTTGAATAACGCAAATCCTAAAATTCGCATTACTAACCCAGGCGGTACTTCTGGTTGGTACATATTAGCAAGGACTGTTGATAATGTCGCAAGTGCAACTAAACTCCAGACCGCAAGGACTATTTGGGGACAGTCTTTTGATGGTACGGATAACATTATTGGAGACCTTAGTATCTTATCAACTAATAGTGCGTTGAATTTGCTTAACGGAAGTGTGTCGGGCAATGCATCACTCACTCTTAATACTGAAGGTGCGAGCTTTGCAAGAATACAGACATCGCATTATGGAGTTGCATACACTTGTCCGCTATTACTTAATCCCAACGGTGGCAATGTCCTAATAGGTACTACAACCGACTACGGAGAGAAATTACAAGTTGCAGAATTGTTTAGAATATTACCGAATGTCGGCGGATTTAGCGGAATGCACTTCACAATGAATAGTTCTACTAAAGCTGGCTATCACCTATCTGCAAGAGGAGGAGAAGCAGCAAAACACTTTAGGTTATATTATACTTCTGATAATTCATTATTTACAGCATTAGTAGATATAACTCCAAGTGGTAATGTCCTTATAGGCACTACTTCGGGGAGTTCAGATGCTAAACTTTATGTGGCAGGTAATTTTGAAGCCACAGGCGGTGTTGCATCACGCCAGCCATCTGACCGCAGATTGAAGGAAAATATCTGCACAATCTCAACTACTGATGCGGTTAGTGTGTTAAGGAGGTTGAATCCAATTTTCTTCAAATGGAACGCACTTGCTACCTCTTTGGATTCAAGGAATACGGGTGATTCTGTCGGTTTTATTGCTGATGAGTACGAAAGTCTTATCGTTAATAGTGGAAGGGATATATGGGAGAAGTACAGAGCCATTGACTACACTAAGGCAATCCCTTACCTTGCTAAAGGTTGGCAGATTCATGATACTATCCTTGTTAAACACGCAGATAATATTGAGAATTTACTTTCAAGGGTAGAGGTGTTGGAGAGAGAAAATAGAGAATTGAAACAAAGATTAAATATGAGGGCTTAATATGGGATATAGCGGAGGTAAAATAGACAGAACGGGAGTGAGTATAGCTGATGCAAATGCTGTGTTTGGGAATACAAACTATGACAATGCAAAAGACATTTGCCTTTCTGGCCATGTAAACAAGTGGAGCATCTACAAGCCTGTTGCTCACACCATCATAGCAGGTAGTGATAGCGGAGCTTTGAACGCAGTAGAAGCTAAAGGTGCACCTGCACATATCAATGAGGGTATTATCTATGGCTTGAAGGCTGGAGTGGATGATTTCCATTGGCCCAATCTGCATCAGTGTACATACGAATTTGTCGGGAGGAGTGATGGCCCTAATTATCCTCATAGATTATCTGATATGAGAGGGTATGATCATAACGCCAAACCTACAATGTTGGGGAGCATTGTATCTCAGGAAATCAATTACAATGCAATCAATTTGAGAGTAGGTTTGTTGTGGCA
>JAZTYE010000031.1:0-14552 GCA_045636765.1 Candidatus Egerieisoma sp. | reverse complement strand
CAGCAGCAGCCACCTTAGGAATCTGTTCCCTTTTTTCTTCCTTTTTATTGCCATTTTGCCAAACGCGTAACCTTTTATATTTTTGCAAAGTTAAAAATTTTACTCCCGATGAGTGTACGCAATTTTTTTGCCACAGTGGCAACCTTTATCCTTGTATGCATTGCAGCACCCTTGCTGCATGGTCAGGTGCACTCATCATCTTCATACCGGTATCTTCTTACAGAGGAGGGGGCTATGGAGCATATTGGGTTCCTATGCTCAGAGAAGATTGCAGGAAGGGCAGCAGGAACGCCTCAGGCAAAGGTGGTTGCGGATTATATTGCCAGGGCTTTTGAGCAGTATGGGCTGCAGCCTTTCAGGAGTGTGAGCTATTTCCAACCTTTTTCACTTGCTAACCAAAAGGGAAGCGGATCTTCATATATTGAACAATACAGGCAAAGGAGCCAGGGCAATAATGCAGATGTAAAGAAAGGGTACAATGTTATAGGGTATCTACCTGCAAAAAACAAGAATGCTGATTACATAATTGTAGGGGCCCATTTTGACCATATTGGTGCTATAGGGGATAAATTCTATCCGGGGGCAGACGATAATTCGTCGGGAGTGGCAGCAATGCTTGAGGTGGCAAAAGCTCTGGGAAAAAGATTTGTGGAGAAGAATGATCTGGAGCACAATATTGTGTTTGTGGGGTTTGATGCAAATAACCTCAACATGCAGGGGAGCAGGTATTTTGTGCATAAGATGGGGATTCCGGTGCACAAAGTTACATGTATGCTCAATTTGGACCAGATAGGAAGTTCTCTGGCACCTGTAGGAAAAAAACCTGAGTATCTTCTTATCCTTGGTGCAGAGCATCTTAGCGGGTGGCAGAGGGAGCAGATAAGCTTTGCAAATGAGTTTTTTGCCTTGGGCCTTCAGCTAGATTTCTCATATTACGGAAGTGAAGAATTCTATAAAATATTCTACAGGCTTTCAGACCAGAAAAGCTTTGCTGATGCGGGTATTCCAGCACTTCTTTTTACCTCCGGAATTACCAAACATACCAACAAGGAGAGTGATATTGCGGATAATCTCAACCCAGCAGTTCTGCTTAAGAGGATAGAACTCATTTACAGTTTTCTGTGGTTGCTGATTTAAGCTGAACATTCCTTATACATATCTGTTTTATCCATAAATCCAATATGCAGATTTATGGAAATTTCTAATATTACAGCAAGGGAGATTATTGACTCCAGAGGAAATCCTACAGTTGAGGCTGAGGTTATACTGAATGACGGATCATGGGGCAGGGCAAGTGTCCCAAGCGGAGCTTCCACTGGGAGCAATGAGGCTTTGGAACTGAGGGATGGTGTTGCCGGCAGATTTGGAGGGAGAGGTGTTCTTAGGGCGGTAGATAACATTAAGAATATTATTGCTCCAGAACTGATTGGGATGGAGGCTCTTGATCAGCGGGAGGTGGATGAGGCGCTCATTAAATTGGATGGTACTTCAAATAAATCATATCTTGGGGCTAATGCCATTTTGGCTGTATCAATAGCTGTAGCCAAGGCAGCTGCAGATTATCTTAAGGTTCCACTTTACAAATACATTGGAGGGGTGAATGCTCATGTGCTCCCAGTTCCTATGTTCAATATCATAAACGGAGGTGCCCATTCAAGCGCTCCAATAGCATTCCAGGAGTTTATGATAAGACCTGTTGGGGCAAGGACATTCAAGGAGGCTGTTCTTATGGGTTCAAACATATTCTACAGTCTCAAGAAAATACTGAAAAGATCCGGACTCAATACAAGTGTTGGAGATGAAGGTGGATTTGCGCCCAATTTCAATAGTGCTGAAGAGGCTCTCAGCTATATAATGTGTGCCATACAAAATGCAGGATATATTCCGGCCAAGGATGTTACTTTGGCACTGGATTGTGCCGCAACAGAGTTTTATGTTAAAGGGCACTACAGCTCAAACGGCAACTATGTTCCGGGGTACTACAACTATGCAAAGTTTGAACAGGAAAGGGGGATAAGAAGAAGTACAACAGAACAGATAGAATATTTGAAACAGCTTATACATAAATATCCCATTGATTCAATTGAAGATCCTTTGGCAGAGGATGACTGGCAAGGATGGCAATGGATAACAGAAGAACTTGGTGGCAAGTGCCAGCTTGTGGGGGATGACCTCTTTGTTACAAATGCTAAATATCTGGAGCAGGGGATAAACGAGAAGTGCGCCAATGCAATTCTGATTAAAGTGAACCAGATAGGCACTTTAACTGAGACCTTAAAAACTGTTGCATTGGCCCAGCGCAATAAATACGCTTGCATCATATCCCACCGTAGCGGAGACACGGAAGACTCCTTCATAGCTGACCTTGCCGTTGCTGTAAATGCCGGCCAGATAAAGACCGGCTCAATATGCAGGGGCGAACGTACGGCCAAATACAACCAGCTGCTGAGGATAGAGGAGCAGCTGGGTGCACGTGGTGTGTTGGGGTTGTAATAGTTGCGTTGTACAAAAAGACAACGTAACTTTACAATAGTGGCCAGTTTTTTGAAGAGTGTCGTATTTTCATTATTTTTGTATGATTATATGGACACACTTAGAAAATTTATTTTGGTGCTGGTACTGCTTGTCTCTGGCGTGGTGGCAAATGCACAATATGATATAGACCAGTTTTTTGCCCGTGGAAGGCAAATGCTTATTGATGGAAAGTATGCCAATGCAATTGAGAATTTCAATATTCTTGCGCGTCTGGACAGTACTCTCTATGATGCATATTTCTTTAGGGGAATAGCAAAATATAATTTGGGGGACTATATTGGTGCTGAGAAGGATTTCAATACATCACTCAGACTTAATCCTATTTATACACTTGCTTACCATTACAGGGCAATTACACTCAGTAGTATAGGAAAATATGACAAGGCACTGGAGGATCTTGCAGAGGCTGTAGATTTGCGCCCAAGTTATACAGGCTTGTACTTCAGTAGGGGTGTCACTTATTTTCTTTCACAGCAGTTTGATAAGGCTGTTAAAGATTTTAACAGATTCATAAAGGCTGAGCCAAGGGAGCCTGATGCTTATCTTAACAGAGGAGCCTGTTATCTTTATCTTGGTGATACAACAAAGGCTCTTGCAGATTATAACAAAGCTATAAGATTGAATACATTTGATCCGGAAGGTTATATAAGACGTTCCCGTATCTATGCAATGCAGGAGAATTTCAGTGATGCCCTAAAGGATCTTGATATGGCCATAGAACTGGATACTACCAATACTTTTGCCTATTTCAACAGGGCTTTGATAAGGCATGAGCAGCAGCAGATAAAGGAGGCTCTGCAGGATTTGAATACAGTTCTGGAGCAGGAGCCCGGTAATGCCCTCACCCTTTATAACAGGGCAATTATCAGGGCCCAGATTGGAGATTATAACAATGCATTGGATGATTATGATCGTGTAATTGCAGTAAATCCAAACAATGTGCTGGCATATTTTAACCGTGCCGGCGTATTTTTGGAGATGGGCAGATACAGGGATGCCATGGATGATTATTCGCAGGCCATAAATCTCTACCCGGATTTTGCCAAGGCATACATGAACCGCTCATATGCAAAAAACCAATTGGGACAGTTCAATTCTGCAAGGAAAGATGCAGAGATTGCAAAGGCAAAAATTAGGGAGTACCAGCAGAGGACTGGAGACAGTCTTGGACGGGTTGCCTTTGCAGATACTACAAAAAAATATGACAAACTTCTTGCTCTGGATGCAGATTTTGCAAAGAAAGATTTTGATAATGAGCTGCTGCAGCATAGGGATGTTGATATAAGGCTCAAACCATTGTTCAAGTTCAATATAGCTTCATCCGACAAGGTAAGGATGGCTCTTGAAGACAAATATGAGAACAAGCAGGTTGAATCATTCACTGCCACTGTTGAACTTCCGGTTGAACTTAACTCAAACAAAAGGGGAATTGATATTAATACATCCATGTATGAAGCCCATATAGCCAAGGTAATTGCAGATATGGAAGCCAAGAAAAACATGCTTGCTCCCGACGAATTGCCACAGAAGGAGTCAATAGAGTTGGGCAAACATTATTTTGCAAAAGCAGTCATAGATGGGGAGGACAACAGGTACAATGTGGCATTGGCAAACTATGACAAAGCTATCAAATGTGAACCGGAGCAGACTTTCTACTACATAAACAGGGGAGCCCTGCAGGCAGATATGATTGATTTCATTTCCTCTATGGAGAACAATGTACAGGTGCTTACCTTAGATAATTCAAGAGCTGCAAAAGCAAGGGTAAAGGAGAGCAACTCAATGAAGTATGACTATACCCCTGCAATACATGATATGACCAAGGCAGCCAAGCTTATGCCGGCCCTGCCGTTCACATATTACAATCTTGGTAACCTTTATTGCCTCTCAAGCGATCTTCCTGAGGCAATCAACCAATATACCAAGGCATTGGACCTTTACCCTGCACTGGCTGAGGCGTACTTTAACAGGGGGTTGGTACTTATCTTCCTTAAGGATAAGGAGAAGGGGTGCTTTGATTTGAGTAAGGCAGGAGAGCTTGGTGTAAAGGATGCCTATAGTGTCATCAAGAAATATTGTGTAGAAGAGGAAAATTAGGATTTAAATTTAACAGATATGATTCAAAGAATTCAGAGCCTGTACTTGTTGGCTTCGTCGGGACTAATGTTCTCGTTGTTTTTCCGTCCTTTGATGAGGGACCTGGATGGTAATGTGCTGCTTAAATTCAGCCAGTACGGACCATTCCTTATTTTTACCATCATTACTTTTGTGTTGTCATTTTTCTGCATATTCCTATACAGAAGAAGAATTTCACAGATGCGACTTTGCATTTATAATATGCTTATTTTATGTGCATACCAGATATGGATTGCATATATGTTCTTTACAAGATTAGACGGCAGTATATTTACAATCTCTGCAGTATTTCCAATTGTTGCAGGTATTTTTGTATTTATGGCATTCAGAAAAATCTCTGAGGATGAGGCTTTGGTACAGTCGATGAACTCGCTTAGAGATATGACAAAAAACAGAAAGAAATGGAAAAAATAGGTGCTTCCGAGCTCATTATAAACAGTGACGGATCTGTATTCCATCTCCATCTCACACCACAGGAGTTGGCAGATACCGTAATCCTTGTAGGTGATCCAGGCAGGGTAGAGCTTGTCTCTTCATACTTTGACCAGGTAACAGTGCGCAAGGCATCAAGGGAGTTTGTCTCTGCAACCGGAACATACAAGGGGTGTCCAATGACTGTCCTTTCTACCGGAATAGGATGTGACAACCTTGATATTGTAATGAATGAGCTTGATGCCCTTGCCAATATAGATTTTTCTTCCCGACAGGTAAAGGAGAATCTCCGCAGTCTCCGTATCCTCCGCATTGGAACTTCAGGTGCAATCCAGCCTGATATCCCTGTAGGATCGTTTGTGCTGTCACACATCTCTGTAGGAGCAGACGGCCTACTCAACTGGTATGCCAACCGTGATGAGGTTTCATACAAGGAGATGGAGGAGGCATTTGTAGACTTTACAGGTTGGGACAAACACCTTCCTGCCCCATACTTTGTAAGGAACTCACAGGAGCTTATAGAGCTTTTCAAGGATGTTACAGTAAAAGGTGTCACCATCTCAGCTTCGGGCTTCTACGGCCCTCAGGGAAGGGTTCTCCGCGTGCCGCTTGCCATGCCGGAAATGATGGGGAAATTTGAGCAGTTCCGCTATGAAGATTACAGGATAACCAACTTTGAGATGGAGGGATCTGCATTGGCCGGCCTTGCCACCAAATTGGGACACAGGGCTGCCACATTGTGTTGCATTATTGCAAACAGATACTACAAAGGTGCCGAGCCCGATTACAAAAAAATGGTGGAGGAGCTTGTGGTTCTTGCTTTGGACCGGTTGGCTATGTAAAAAAAGGACAGCGAGCGCTGTCCCTTTTTTTTATTTCTGAATAAACAGAAGTGCGTTTACAACGTGTCTCTCACCTTCCCTGTCAAATTTCTTGTTGTCTGAAGGGTGGTTTACAATACCTGTTCCGTTCTCGCCCTCAACGTATAGTGTGGTTGATCCGCCACCGTCCATGTTTATTGCATCCTCAGCACCAATCCAGCGCATGATTTTGGTGAACTCCCATAGGCTAACACCTTGTGCGTTATCTGCATTTCTTCCGTCAACAGTTACAAGGTAAATCTTTTTGCCTTTTGCACCTACGGCACTTCTTGGGTGTCTGTTACGGTTAAAAGAGTTCTCATCCAAACGGGCATTTTTGCCGTCTATAATAAGAACCGGACCGCTTGAGATTACTGAAATGGCATCAAGTCTTGCAGGCCATGTCTGGGCAGGGGCAATGTTGCCCGGATTTGCCGGATCTGCAGCGTGAACGCTCAATTTGCCTTTTGCAGAAATTGCCACAGCACCATTGTCTCTTTGAGCCATATTCTCATTGAATACAAACTCCTCAATACCGTGTTTCTTAAAGTAGCATACGCTGTTGTAAGGTTTTTTCATATTGTAGAAAGAACCGTTCATTGCCACCACTGCATTGCTGTCTTTGGCAAATTTGCTGGTGGGGGTAATGTATCCAAGATTGCTTGCAAGAGCAAAACGTCCTTTGGCCTTTTTTGTATTTATCTCTACAATTGAAATATACTGGTTAGAGTCAAATATTTTTGAATCACCTGTAAAATGGAACTCTTTAAGGGTGATTCCTTTATCTATATTCTTAACTTTCCAGTTTGCGTTGGTAAAAGTAAGCGAGTCACTCTGGGCAAATGCTGCAACAGAAAGCAATAATGCTGCAGCCAAAAGTGTAAATCCTTTTTTCATAGTTATAGTACTTTGTGTTTTTGCTATAATGCTAAAATTCTCTTTACGCAAATATACTAAATAAATGTATTACCTTTGCCCATTATGAACGATTTGGAATATTACAACAGTTTTGAGGAGCGTCTCCAGCTGGAGCTGCTCAAACTATGCAATACAGTAGGGATGCTTGATTCTGTATTGGCAGAGAGTGAGGATATAACAGACAAGTGGAATGATTATGCTACTCCATATATGGCAGATGCCATTGAGCAGGTAAATGATTATCCCAATGCTTCAATTGCATGGCCTGCTTTTATGGGTATGGCCGTTGCAAAATGGTGGGATACAGACTGGTTGGCAAACCAGAATAATCCATATGAGAAACTTTATGGAGTAGAGCAGTGGGATGATATGGACGATCATATAATGGTTGATATACTTGGCTACCCTTTGGGCTCTCCAGAAGAAAAAGAGATAAGGGATATTACAATAACCTGTGCAGAGATGGCAATCTCCATGATAATGAAAGAGGATTTTGAGCCGGGAAGCGAGAAGGCATTCTATATGCTGGCCCGCATCATGAAGGTGATGTATAAGATTGGCGCCGGATTGCAGCTCAAGAGGATGGGGTACAAATTCCAGAAATACAATTAGTGAGTATAAAAAAAGAGGAAGGTATCTTCCTCTTTTTTTGTATGCCTATTGCAAATATTCCTGAATTTGTCCGCTTATCTGAAGCAATGATATCTCACAAAGTTTTGTATTGTATTTTGCTGCCAAAAGTCTCTCCTCTGCATCCAAAAGGCTCTTCTGTGCCTCCCTCATCTCTATTCCCGAGAGATCTCCCAACATATACCTCTCCATTGCAATCTCATGGTTGAGTTTTGCAGTTACAAGATTCTCCTTTTCCAGACCAAGAATCTGCAGGTTGTTCTGGTATGCCTGCCAGATGTTGTAAAGGTCTGCCTTAAGGGATTGCTCTGTGTTTGCAAGTTCAAATTGTACATTTTCAATGTTCAGTCTGGCATTCCTTTTAGCCCTGCGTACGTTGTTGCCGTCAAAGATGTTTATGCCCAATGTGAGGCCATAATCTGCAGAAAGAGGGCCTCTTAGATTGTCGGGACCTTTATGCAGGGCATAGCTTGAACCGGCACTCAGCTTAAGGTAAGGGTAGCTTTGTGATGCGGCAATCTTGTAGTCAAGCTGTGCAATGTTGCCTGAACGTCTGGCATAAAGCAAAGTTGCATTGTCCTGCAGCATGGCAGCCATAAGGTCATCCAGTACAAGTGTGCCGTTTACATCTATAACCGAATCTGCAACTGCAACAGGGGTATTCAGGTCTTCTCTTGCAAGCAGCTCATTCAGTACAATGGCAGAAGATTTGAGTGCCTCCTGCTGTCTCATGAATGCAGAACTGTCAGAATTGAAGTCAACCTTTGCCTGCTGGTAATCCAGACCGGAGAAGTTACCTATTCTGTATCTCTGCTCCACAATGCGCAATCTCTCTTTGGAGAGCTCAACTGCGTATCGGAAGTTGTTAAGGCGTATGGTCTGCTGAATATAATTGTAGTATTCAGCAGCTATATCTGCAAAAAGGTTCTCAATTGCAATTCTTGTATTGAGTTCACCCTGTGCCTGCAGCTCCTTAAGTCTTTTATATGTTGAAGTAACGTTGAATCCCTCAAAGATTGTCCAGTTGAGGTTTACCCCTGCATTGGCAGTCTGGTTAAGGGGTGTGTTCTCATCAATGCTTCCGTTGTATCTGGCAGTTGCACCAAGGGTAGGGAGAAAGCCTGCGTTTCCCAATGTGGCATTGTTGTCAGATACAGCCTCCTTGTTCTTCTGTATCTTTATGGAATAGTTATTCTCCAGTCCCTCTTTAAGACAATCCTGCAATGTGCGTACATTTTGTCCCCAGCAGGTTACAGAAGCAAGTACAAATAGTATAATCAGTCTTTTCATTTTAGTCCTCGTTTTTTAAGGCAGGTGCCATGTTTTTCTTTGCCCTGTCTGTTGAAATATAACTGTAGATTGCAGGAACCACATACATTGTAAGTACTGTAGAAACAAGCATTCCACCCACAACTGTAATACCCATTGCTATACGTTGGTTTGCACCCTCACCGCCGGCAAAGGCCAAAGGAAGCAATCCAAGAATGGTAGATACACTTGTCATAAGGATAGGGCGCAGACGCTGCAAGGCCGCCTCCCTGATTGCCTGTTCCTTTGCCATACCGGTTTCCTGTTTCTGGTTTGCAAACTCCACAATAAGGATACCGTTCTTGGCTACCAGACCAATGAGCATGATTATACCAATCTGGCTGAAGATGTTCATTGTAACCCCGTTGAAATGCATGAACACAAGAGCACCTGCAATGGCCAGCGGCACTGTAAGCATAATGATTACAGGATCCTTGAAGCTCTCAAACTGTGCCGCAAGAATAAGGTAGATAAGTACAATTGCCAGAATGAATGCAAACATAAGGGAAGATGAACTCTCTCTGTACTCCTTTGATTCTCCCGACAAAGCTGTCCTGAAGCTGTCATCCAACACCTCTTTAGCAATCTTGTCCATCTCATCCAGACCCTGTCCGATAGTCTTCCCTTTTGCAAGACCTGCAGAAATGGTTGCAGAAACAAAACGGTTGTATCTGTAAAGTTTTGGAGGGGCAATGCCGCCTACAAGATCTACAAGGTTGTCCATCTGGACCATGTCACCGTTGTCTGAACGTATATAGATTGATTTTAGGTTTGCAGGGGTATTTCTCTGCTGGCGGTTAATCTCTCCCAAAATCTCATACTGTTTTCCGTTAAGGTAGAAATAACCCATACGTTGTCCGCTCAATCCATATTGGAGTACTTGGGCAATATTGCGTGTACTTACACCCATAAGGTTTGCCTTTTCCCTGTTTATGTTTATCCTTACCTCAGGTTTGCTGAATTTAAGGTTTACATCAGCCATCTGGAATGTTGGATTGTCATATACTTTTGCAAGGAACACCGGCAATACCTCCTGCAACTTTTCAATGCTGGTGGTCTGAAGCACATACTGTACAGGCATACCGCCTCTTCTGCCGCCAAATGATGATGTCTGCTGTACAAACGCCCTTGCCTTGGTCTTTTTCCTTACAGCCTGGGTAATTTTATCAGCTACATCCATCTGGCTGTAGTCTCTTTCTTTAAGATCCTTGAGCATTACCTGAAGGTTTCCGCTACCGCTCCATACCCTGGCTGTAATAGCTTTTGCATCAGGTACAAGAGAATCAATAAGCTGGTTAAGGTCTTCTGTGTAATCTCTCATGAACTCGTATGTAACACCCTCAGCTCCGCTGGTGTTTATGTTTATCTGCGAGCGGTCCTCAAGTGGAGCGGTCTCTGCAGGTATGGTTGACCATAAATAGCCAATCAGTACAAACATAAGGGCTATAAACGGAAGGGTAATCCATTTCTTTTTAAGGACAGCCTCCAATGAACGGTAATAGAGATTGTTCAAACCTGTAAAGAATGGTTCGGTTGCAAGATAGAACTTATTTTTCTTCTCTTTCTTTACAAGAAGTTTGGTTGCAAGCATAGGGGTGAAGGTAAGGGCTGCAAATGATGAAATTATCACTGAGCCTGAAACCACAATACTGAACTCCCTGAAAAGCCTTCCTGTCTGTCCCTCCATGAACACGATAGGGAAGAATACAGCTACAAGGGTGATGGTAGTGGAGATTACCGCAAAGAAAATCTCTTTTGCTCCCTCAATACCGGCCTCTATAGGGTCCATCCCTTTTTCTATCCTTACATAGATGTTCTCTGTCATTACAATGGCATCGTCCACCACCAGACCTACCGCCAGTACCACGGCCAGCATTGAGAGCACATTTATGGAGAATCCCGCAAGATACATTATAAAGAATGCACCAATCAGGGAAACAGGGATTACAATACAAGGAACCAGTGTAACACGCCAGTCTCTTAGGAATAGGAAGATAATGATGATTACAAGGATAAATGCCACATAAACGGTCTCCTTTACCTCACTGATAGAGGCACGGATAAATCTGGTGTTGTCAAAGCCGTATGTGTATGTTACATCGTCGGGAAGATCTTTCTGCATCCTCTCCATCCTGTCATATACGGCATCTGCAATGTCTATGTGGTTTGCTCCCGGCTGAGGGGTAACTACCACACCAATCATAGGTATGCCGTTCATTTTCATGTAGCTCTTTATATCTGCCGGGCCCAGCTCTGCACGTCCTACATCACTGAATCTTACAATCTTGCCGTCAACCTCCTTTATTACAAGGTCGTTGAACTCCTGTGCTGTATGCATAAGGCCCAATGTGCGGATTGTAAGCTCTGTTGTATTACCCTCAATACTTCCACTTGGAAGCTCAACATTCTCCCTGTCAACGGCATTTTTTATATCCATTGGGGTAATTCCGTATCCCGACATCTTTACAGGGTCAAGCCACATTCTCATAGAGTATTTTTTCTCTCCCCAGATGCTTACACCACTTACATCAGGAATTGTCTGAAGCTGCTCCTTTACGGTAAGGTCTGCAATCTCACTCAGCTCCAGCAAAGAGCGTTTGTCACTTTGCAGTGCAACCATAATGATAGGCTGAGCATCTGCATCCTGTTTTGAAACCGTAGGGGGGTCACAGTCCCTTGGCAAATATCTCTGGGCTCTTGAAACCTTGTCCCTCACGTCGTTTGCAGCGGTCTCCATATCTACAGAGAGCTCAAACTCAACAGTGATACGGCTTGAACCCTGCTGGCTCACGCTGGATAGGGAGCGGATGCCAGGGATACCGTTGATATTCTGCTCAAGTGGCTCAGTAATCTGGTTCTCAATAACATCTGCATTTGCTCCAGGATATGAACACTGTACTGAAATTATGGGATTATCTACAGAAGGATACTCCCTTACGCCCAATGAAGTATAGCCTATAATACCAAATAGCAGTATTATAATTGTCATTACTGTTGCCAGTACGGGGCGGCGGATACTTAATTCTGATATGTTCATGCTGCTGATTAGTCTATGTTATCCAACACTACTGGAAGTCCGGTGCGGAGCTGTAGGGTACCTGATACAATTACAGTGTCTCCCTGTTTCAATCCGTTTACAATCTGTACAGATTTGTCTGTCCTGATACCGGTTGTTACTGTTACAGGCTGTGCTTTGCCGCTCTTGTAAAGGTAAAGCTTGTCAACACCCATTTCTGGTACAATTGCCTCTGATGGTATGGCAATTGCATTCTCAATTCTCTGTTTCTCAAGTTTTACAGATACGTATCGGCCTGCCAGTGTCTCCCCTTTATCATTGTTGTAAAGTGCCCTTATGGTAAGTGTATGTGTCTGAGGGTCAATCTTGGACTCTTTAGCATATACCTGGGCTTTGAAAGGGTGCAGTTTGCCAGGCAGTGAAAACTCCACATTGTATCCTGTCTTCACATCATCTGCGTAATGTTCAGGTACTGCAAACTCCACTTTGATTGGGGAAATTTTGGTAAGTTTTGCCACAACAACAGAAGGGGAGGCGTATGAACCCACACTTACTCCTCTAAGACCTATCACTCCGTCAAACGGTGCCCTCATCTCTGTAAGGGCAATGTTTGCCTCTACAACTTCTATATCTGCCTTAAGGGTGGCAAGATCTGTCTTTACCTGCTCGTATGCCTCCTGGCTTACGGCATCCCTCTTCAAAAGGAGGCTCTGGCGATATACCCTGTCCTCTGCCAGTTTCAACTGTGAGGTAAGGCGCTGCAATTGTGCCTGAAGGTGCCTGTCATTCACCTTTGCCAAAAGTTCACCTTTCTTTACAAAAGAGCCCTCCTTGAAGTTGATCTCAATTATTTTTCCCGATGTCTCAAATGAAAGGTCAACCTCTTCGTCGGGAAGAAGACTTCCATTAATGTAAATTTCATCTGAGAGGGTTTCTGTCTTTACTGTTATTGCATTGACATTAAGGATGTTTTTGTTGTTTTTCTTTCCGGCTGGAATATTGTCTGCTGCGGAAAGTTCCTTATTTTCTTTAGGGAGATTGGAGTAAACGCCCCAACCTGCAAGTGCTGCAAGGATTAGTATTACCAATCCCCATTTAAGTTTTTTGTTCATAGTTGTTTTTAGGTTAAATGGAACGGTTTTTTACTGCAAAAAAAGTGCCCAAATTGGGCACTTTCTATACATTTTTAATCCAAAACTACATATTATTTCTTATAGCTGGAATGATACGGTTACGCCATACTCTGCCGGTCTTCCTTTTGAGAAGAATCTGTTCCCTACAGATACAAAGTAGAATGCGTTGTAATGTGTATTTGTAAGGTTCTTGCTCCACAACTCAATGGATACTTTTCCTTTCTGTGCATAGATTGAGCCGTTAAGCAGTGAGTAGTATTTCTGTGATACGGAATTTTCCTCATCCCAGTAGATTTTGCCAATGCCGTTGTAGCCTATCCTCAGCTGGAGCATATCAAGGATATTTCCCAATGAGTAGAATGAGTATGAGGCATTTGCTGAAAGGGTGTTCTGTGGTACATACGGTACATAGTTTCCTTTATAGTCATTTATGCCGTCGTTGTATTCTACAAATTTAGCAGATGTATAGCCGTAGCTGATGCCCAAATCAAGCCCTTCTGTAATGTGTCCGTTAAGGGCAAGCTCTGCGCCAAGGCTTTCTGTCTTGCCTGCATTTGTCATCATACGGCCTGTAGTGTTGCCGTCGGGGAAGACAGTAAGCTGCTGGTCTGTACAATCTATGTAGAATAGGGTTGCATCTGCAAGGAGTTTGCCGCCAAGGAGATTCAGATGTGCACCTGCCTCCCAGTTCCAGCTGTACTCAGGGTCATATGTGATAATCTCATCTACGGTATAGCTTGGTGAACTGCCTCCCGGTTTTCCCATTTGGCCACCCATTGATCCCAGCATTCCGCCAGATTTCTCCATAAGATCTGCCATAAGGTCTGTCTTTACCTGGTTCTGCAATATGTCTGAGAATATCTGGGTGTTGTAACCACCTGCTTTAAAGCCTCTTGCAACAGATGCGTAGAGATTGCCGCTATTGCCAAGAGAGTACTGCACTGCAAATTTTGGAAGCACCTCAAAATGGCTCTCCTTCAGTTTGTCTGAAAGGTTGGTGTTTACACCGCTCTCCACTTTAATCTCTCTTGGAGGCATCATTGGGCTCATCTGTATCTTCATGCTGTAGATGTAGTCCACTGCACTTGTTGAGAGGTAATCAATTTTTGCCTGCTCATAATCAAATCTCAACCCTGCTGTAAATGTGAATTTCCCTGCAGTGTATTGAGACTGGTGGTACAATGCGGCACCCATTACCGGCATCTCAAAATTGCTTGCAAGAAGAAAGTCATCTTTTGTAAATGAGAGTTTTGCAGTGTTCATTGGAGCCGGCATACCCTGGAACATTCCGTTTATGTTGCCAAGGATAAGTTTGTCTATACCGTCTTTCTTAAAGTTTACAGGGGCATCCATATCCATATCCTTGTAGAACAGGGTAAGTCCGGTAAGCCATTGCCATTTGCTCTCCTGATTTGCCCTTTTAAGGATAAAATCCTGTGTTATTGTGTTCTCATGCTGTGCCTGAGAGAGAGTAAACATATTGGCAGGGGTAAAATCCTGGTCCAAGGTCATTTTGTCATTGAGATACTGCCACGATGTAACACTCGAGAATATTACTTTATCTGCATTATAGTTGATTGAAAG
>JAZTYE010000030.1:0-11296 GCA_045636765.1 Candidatus Egerieisoma sp. | reverse complement strand
TCAAAGTATTCGGGGTTATCCCTAATGAACATGTATCGGTTATCAGATCCAGATCTGTTACATTTACTATTGATAATACGAGTCCTGCCACAAATAAGCACTCTAAAACGTGCTTATTTTTATCTTAACAGTATCATAATAGAAATCTTAACATCATATGCAGAAAATAAGATACCGATTAGTTCATAACCGAAAGCACCAGCTCAATGGATACGGTGCAGCGTTAATCCAAGTGGAGTTATTACTTCAGCAGCGCAAAATGTATATTAGTACAAATATCTACGTCAAACCTGATGAGTGGAACAAACGAATTCAATGCATAATTAATCACCCCAACGCAGAGGCGCTCAATGCTATGCTATATGAGTTCATCATCCACCTTGAGGGCATTGAACTAGGACTCTGGAAAAGAAGTATTACACCTACTCTTTTACTTATTAGGGAAGCATTACGGGCAGGATGTTCTCCAGATATCACATTTGAAAAATTTTGTATAGACATAATTAAGAGTTCCAATAGAACGGCCAGTACAAAAGATAATCTACTTACCACAGTCAGGGCCTTATCTGAATATAGGGCACGGTATTCCTGGGATGACATCACTTACACTTTTATTAAAGATTTTGATGTATGGATGCACCAACGAGGGGCTGCAACCAATACTGCAGCCAAACACCTTAGAAACCTTCGTACTCTCATTAATGAGGCTATTTCAGCTGGGTATCTCCCCATGGATAAGAATCCTTTTAGGAATTATAAAATTCAACAAGAGAAAACTCCTCACCGATTTCTATCACCTACTGAACTCAAACGTATGGAGGCTGTAAAGGCTAAAGGTAAATTAGCACATATACGGGATGCTTTCCTATTTTGTTGCTATACAGGTTTGCGCTATTCGGATTTCGTAAGGTTAACAGATGAGAATATACACATTAGTAACGGTACAACATGGCTTATCATTAATACTCAAAAGACTCATTATAATCTTAAGATACCTATATCTCTCTTATTTGAGGGGAAGGCAATAGCCATTCTTCAGAGATTTTCAAGTGTACAAAGGTTTGCCAAGATAGGTTGCAATAGTTGCACAAATAAGCATCTATCTATTCTACAGGCAAAAGCAAAAATTAAAACTCATACAACTTTCCATGTTGCCCGCCACACCTGTGCAACACTCCTCTGCTATCAAGGTGTTCCTATCACCACCGTTCAAAAACTTCTCGGGCATACGAAACTTACCACAACTCAGATATACTCGGAAGTGATGCAGGAAACTATTATAAAGGACCTCAAAAAAGTAGCAAAAAAGAGGTGTAAAAACCTACAAAAAAATTAATGCGGTAGATTTTTGGTAGAATGCTTAATATATACTTTTAATCTACTTTCCAAATGTTAATACAGCAATTGTTATTTATAAATTTGATGCTAATATAAATAGAAGAGGGGGTGATAAAAAGCCCCCGATTTATAAGCAAAGATCTCACCCAATACTTATAATAATAGCGATACAACGCAGGGTCGGGGGCGAAAAGCCTCGTGCCTTGTTGTATCGCTATTATTATGGGTGAGATGTAGCAAAGATAGCCATTTTAATTGTATATACAAGGGAGGAAGAGATGTAGTGATTAACCTTCTAAAATCATTTGAAAAATGAATAAATACTATTCAATCCTTGATAAAATACTGTTAGATGGGAAAAACCAAACCAATAAAAAGGGAAGTATCAGATTCCTATTAAATCAGCAGTTAGTTATGACTCCTGCTGACCTGCTTGATATCTTTGAAGGACATTCAATTGCTAGAAAGAAACTTAAAAGTGAATTATCTTTATTTATGCAGGGGGAGCGAAATATTGAGAGATATAGAGAGGCAGGTATCTACTGGTGGGATTATTGTGGCTCTATTTTAGTAAATAGTTACCCAACATATTTTGAAAAATTACCACGGTTAATATCAAAAATTAATCAAGAAAAAAGGAGTAGCAAGAATTATGTTTTATTCCTTGGGGCAACGGATGTGGAAACAAATCAGGCTCCATGCTTAAGCCTCGTGCAGTTTCAGATAGATGAAGGAGAGTTAGTACTGACTGCATATCAAAGAAGCTCTGACGCAAATTTGGGGTTACCTTCAGACATCTATCATTTATACCTAATGTCAAGACAAATAGATATACCCCTACGCTCTATTACTCTATTCCTAGGTAATGTTCATATATATGAATCCAACGTTTGGAATACAGAAAGGCTGCTAGCAGGAGAAGAGAACGTGAAATTTGAGCTTAATGTATAATAATAAAAGGCATTATCAAGCCCCCGATAATGCCTTATTGTGTGTGAAATTTTTTGTTCATTTCGTTTTGGATGCTAAATTAGTATTTGGTTCTACAATTTAATACATTTCGTTTTGCTGATTATATCTGCAAATTCGTCAAATGGTATTTATACTTCAACCTCCAGGTATCAAAACAGAGGGTTAAAAAATGAAAGCTACCAACCACTTTTGTCACTATCACCAACCATTTTTGTCCACATTACCCACTATTTTGCACAAACTTTCATTTGTGGCATGCCTTTGTGCAATTTTGGGGTGTTTTCTGCACAAACTTTGGTGTGTCAGTATTTGGTACAAAAATTCCTGTTAACAAAAAACATGTGAGATAGTCCTATTATAAAACACCAACAGAAGCGCGCAAGAGAGGTGGTGATAATAAGAAAGAATTATGAAAAAATTATTATTGATATTGGTATTGATGGTTCCTATGTTGGCATCAGCGGCAACATTTGGGAATAGGGTAAGCAAGAATAGAATTGGAAGTTTTATAGCTGATTGCCGCCGTTATGAGGGAGCGGAGGTTGTACATCTGGGCACTTTTGCAACTAAGATAGGGAAAGGGGTGTTGAAAATTGCTTCAATTGATGATCCTGAGGCCAGGGAGATGCTAAAGATGATAAGGGATGTTAAAAGTCTTTACGTATTAAATTATGAAGATTGTTCCAATAGTGTAAAGGTAAAAGTGAACAACCGTCTTGAAAAAATGCTTGAGGGGGCCGAAATGCTTATTGAGGCCAAAGATGGTGACGACAAACTGAAAATCTACGGAATTGTAGATGAGAATGGGGAGAAGATAAGTGATTTTATCCTGCATACTCCATCTGAATGCGCAATAATATGCATTCAGGGATCAATTTCAACAGAAGCTATAGCTAAAATTGCATTAGATGACTAGCCAGAAGTTCAATACAGAATACTTGCCGTTGGCCACACTTCTCTATAGAATAGCCTTCCATATACTTGAGCAGCAGGATGAAGCGGAAGATGCGGTACAGGAGACATTCCTCAAATTATGGGAAATGCGGGACAGGCTTGATGATGTTGGATCAGCCAAGGCCTACAGTATCAGAATCCTGAAAAATGAGTGTCTGGACCGTCTCCGCAGGGCAAAGAAAAAAGTACCTGCGGAGCAAGCTTTGGCTAAAGAGTCAATTTTGCCGGCAGATGAGCAGATAGATTCAAGGAGACGGCTGGAAAAAGTTCTGGGAGCCATCAAGTCTCTTCCCGACAGCCAGAAGCAGGTTCTCCTTCTCCGCACAGTGGAGGGACTCTCTTACGAGGAAATATCTCAGAGAATGGGGATGTCACAACTCACATTGAGAGTATTGCTTACAAGAGCAAGAGGAGCATTGAGAAATTTATCGGGAAGAAAAATTTAATGGAAAGTAAAATGAAAAGAATTGAAGATATAGAAAAAATGGGGCTGGAAGAGCTTGAGGCAGTTGCTATGGAAGAGAAGGTGGAAGTGCCGCAGGGGCTTGCCGGGAGGATTCAGGAGCGGATTCTGGCGGCAGAACTGGCAAAGGAACCTCCGGTTGGGAAGCCACAGATTAAAAGAAAGCGAATTTTGCATTACAGTGGAATTGCAGCAGTTGCTGCTGTGGTGGTTTTTGCTCTGGTGCTTTTGAAACCTGTAGAGAAGAAAGGCACTCTGCAAGATACCTTTGAGGATCCGTACTTGGCATATGCACAGGTGGAGAAAGCATTTGCGGAAATTTCAAGTAAAATGTCTCTGGGAGTAGAAATGGTTGCCCAGGCTAAGCCTTTGGCAGAAAAGCCGATGGAGATTCTAAATAATGTAGTAGATAGTAAAAATTAAGATTATGAGAAGATTTTTCATTTTTGCAGCAATGCTGCTTGTTGCCATAAGTTCTCTTGCTCAGGATGGAAAGAGCATTTACCAGAAATATTCAGACTCTGAAAATATAAGTGCAGTTTATGTTTCACCTGCAATGTTCAAACTGATTGGCAAATTGCCGGATATAGAGCTTAATGATGGGGAGGTTAACTTTTACCCAATAATAAAATCCCTTACAGGACTCTATATTATAAACAGCGGGAATGCCGGTATAAATGCCCAATTGTACGCAGATGTGGAGAAGTTTATAAAAAGTGGAAAATATGAGCTGCTTATGGAGGCCAAGGATTCCGGCCAGACTGTAAGGATGTACACAGTTGGAAATGATGTTACAGTAAAGAGTTTTGTAATGATTGCCAAGGATGGGGGAGAAACAACCTTTATATGCATAGACGGCAATATGAGCCGTAGTGATCTTGAAAAGCTGCTTGCGGAACAGATGAAGTAAAGGCTTATTCTGCAGTTGAGGGTATACTTAAGTCAGGTTAAGTCGGGCAAGCTCTGTGGCCTCGGAATGAGACTGCGGGGCTTGTTTTACTCAATTGCACTCAAATCATTGCAGTATCCGTGCCTTACAAGGTCAGAGAGCTCCCGTACAAGATGCACATACCCGTCGGAGAGCAAAAGTATCTCATCTGAAATTTGCAGGATGGCCCTGTAATTGTGGTCTGAAATTATAATGCCCATGTGTTCCTTGCGCACTTTTATCATTTGCTGAACCTGCTCCACATACACAGGGGCAAGGTAAGAGAATGGTTCGTCGAGAATACAGAAAGGAGCACCTGAATTGAGGCATAACCATATTTCAACTATCCTTATTTCTCCTCCCGACAGTTCATTTATCTGTGTTTTTTTATATTTAGAAAAATGGGGAAACTCTGCACTAAAAGAATTGTAATCCTTGCCAAAGTAGTAAAATACCTTGCTTAAAGTGAGTTTTGGAGGCAAAAAGGACTTTTGGGGAAGATACTTTATATAAAGCCCCATATGGTCACAGCCTGTTATTACCTTTTCATTTATTTTTACAAAAATATTCTGTGCGGTCAGCTCTCCCATTATGGTTCTGAACATACAGGTCTTGCCGCTTCCGTTTCTTCCAAGAACTCCGGTTACAGTGCCTGTCTGAGATTGTAACCAAGCTCCATTTAGCACATCTTTAGTACCAAACGCAAGACGTATGCTGTCTGCCAGTAAACTATTTTTCCTAGCAGATGCCATAGCGCGCAATAAGTATTATTGTTAAACAAATGTAATAGATACCCAGATCAAAGCATATGCCCCACAACAGAAGTTTCTTTACCGGAACGCCAAGATTTATATAGAAAAACTTCTGGGAATCTTGCCCCAACATTTTAAGTAGCACAACTGATGCTACAAGAATCAGCATCTTTAATAAAGATGCTATAACGGCAGTTGTCCCCAAAATATCTGTACCGGCAGTAGCCATCAGTACAAATGCTGCCAAACTGCCCACCCCCGACACTATAAGTACCGGACGCATATACATGCACATAAGGGAGAATTTCTGGCCAGCTGTAAGCATATGGGTATCAGTTCTACACCAAAGTTACTAATAAAATATCACACGCACAATTTTGTGAAACCAAGCCGAGTTTGCGCAGAAAATGGCCCAAAATTGCGCAAAGTGGTGGTGATTGGTGGAGTTTGTGCAAAAAACGCCCCAAAATTGCACAAAGTGGTGGTGATTGGTGGAGTTTGTGCAAAAAATGGCCCAAAATTGCGCAAAGTGGTGGTGATTGGTGGAGTTTGTGCAAAAAACGCCCCAAAATTGCGCAAAGTGGTGGTGATTGGTGGAGTTTGTGCAAAAAACGCCCCAAAATTGCGCAAATACAAAGGAATTTTGCTGATTTTGGAATTTCTGTTTTTAGAAAGAGAAAAATTTTAAGTGGCAGTATGAGTATTTTCTTTTTTTTGTAAGAGTATTCTCCAAAAGGTGATAAAATTGTCGGGAAAAAAGATTATGAGAAATGTTGCTGTGGAGGGGAAAAAGATTTGGCATTTATGTACACCCGGGGAATCGTCAGGAATATTGTTCAGGACAGAGGCTGACTATATTTATGGAATGAATATGGTTGGTGTGAGTGCTGCAAGATTTTTTGGAAAGATAGGGATTTATACTTTTCAGTTGATGAGCAATCATTTGCATTTTGTAATTGAAGGGGAGCCGGATGATATTGAAGAGTTTTTTAATGATCTTAAATTGAGGTTGAGACGGTATTTGCTGAAACAGGAGAGAGCCTATGATATCAATCAGATTTCACATAATTCAATACTTGTAAAGGATGAGAGTTATCTGAAGAACCTGATTGCTTATGTGAATAGAAACGGTTATCTGGTAAATAAGAACATGACTCAGTTTTCTTATCCATGGGGCGCAAACAGGTATTTCTTTTTCCCGCTGGCTGAGATTGAATCAAAGGCTTATCTTTCCAAGATGGCCAATCGTATAAAAATGGATATGTTTCATACCCGGGATATCAATTTCCCAGAGCATTTTTACCTGACAAATGGATATATTTCCCCATACTGCTATTGCAAGATCAAACAGGCAGAGGACCAGTACATGAATGCCCATCACTATTCTTCTTTAGTTTCCCGACGGGTAGAGTCATTTTTGGATATTGCTGCAGAAATTGGGGATACCATTACATATTCAGATGAAGAAATGTATGTATCCGTATTCCATCATATCAAAAAGCAGTTTGATAAATCAAGCATTCAGACATTGTCAAAAACAGAGAAACTCCAGGTTGCCAAAGTGATGCACTATGAGTATAATTCTTCCAATAAGCAGATTAGCCGCATTCTTAGATTAGATATTGAGGCTATTGATGCATTATTCCCTCAAAGAGCAAAATCCTTGTAATACGGTGCGGGCAGTGAATGCCGGTGTTTGTGCAGGAAATGGCCAATAATTGCGCAAAGTGGCGGTGATTGGTGGAGTTTGTGCAGAAAACGCCCCAAAATTGCGCAAAGTGGCGAAATGATGGCAGGAATCTCTTGCTTTTTTCAAGTGGCTTATATATCTTTGTGATATCAAAATGATATTATTATGAAGAATTACACTTATCAGGGTTGGAAGATGAACGGTTTTTTGGCCCTTCTTATGGATCTTGCAGTTTTGGCTGCTTCTGTTTACAGTTTTGTATTGTTGGGTAATAGTGAGGAGTTTGTTCCTTGGTTCCTTGTGAGCGGTCTTGTGCTTTTTGTGGCTTTTATCATCATTATGTGCGGTTTTATGATGTTGGAGCCTAATGAGGCAAGGGTGCTTCTTTTCTTTGGTACATATAAGGGTACTTTCTATGATACAGGTTTTTGGTGGGTGAATCCTTTTATGAGTGCCAAGAAGCTTTCTTTGAGAGCCCGCAACCTTAATGTTAATCCTATTAAGGTTAATGACAAAGCGGGTAACCCTATTCTTATTGGTATGGTGAATGTGTGGAAGATTAAGGCTGAGGGTGCGTATAAGGCGGTGTTTGATATTGATTCTCCTGAGGTTGTAGGTGCTACTGCAAGTACCCGTATGAAGGTGTTGGAGGATTTTGTTGCTGTGCAGAGCGATTCTGCCCTAAGACAGGTTGCCGGAATGTATACTTATGATGAGAATTCAAACAATGCAGAGGGTGAGGTTACACTCCGCTCAGGTGGCGATGAGATTAATGAGAAGCTTAAGGATGAGCTTAACGAGCGTCTTTCTATGGCTGGTATAGAGATTATGGAGGCACGTCTCAATTATTTGGCTTATGCGCCGGAGATTGCTGCTGCAATGTTGCGCCGCCAGCAGGCAGATGCCATCATTTCTGCAAGGGAAAAGATTGTTGAAGGTGCAGTTTCTATGGTTAAGATTGCTCTAGAGCGCCTTTCTACTGAGGAGGTAGTGGAGCTTGATGAGGAGCGCAAGGCAGCTATGGTAAGCAACCTGCTTGTTGTACTTTGTGCAGATGAGGCTGCACAGCCTGTTGTAAATACTGGAACCCTGCATCAGTAGTATCCCGATAATTTTTGAACATTATGGCAGCTAAAGAGTCCAATACCAAAAGTTTTGTTCTGCGTATAGATGCGGATACTATGGAGGCCATTGAAAAATGGGCTGCAGATGAGTTCCGCAGTACAAACGGACAGCTGCAGTGGATAATATCCGAGGCATTACGCCGTAGCGGTCGCAAGCCAAAGACAAAAAAATAATTTTTATGAGAATAAGCATACAAAACAAGATAGCCTTTGCCATTTTGCTTACAGCGTTTGTTCCTCTTACCTATTGGGGCAGACTGGAGGAGGTTATGTATCCCATTCATCTGAGTTTCTTTACCGGTGAACCTGATGCTTGGGGGACAAGAATTAATCTGTTGGTCCTTTTGGGTATAGCGGTTGTACTGTATATAGTGCTTCTGCTTTGCTGCAGGTTCCCAAAAATGATCAATTATCCGGTGTGGGCAACAGAGGAGGATAAGGTGAAAATGTTTCCTATTGGGGTTGAGTTGGCCCAAAGATTAAATTATATTCTTATGCTGGTATTTTCTTTAATTACAAACTGCAGTTCACTTATGGCAATTGGCTTGATTGACAAGTTTCCTATATATATGCTTTGGGTTTCATTTCTCTGTTTGATGGCAGCTGTGGTGAAATTTACAATACAAGTTAGGAGAGTTGGCAGATAGTTTCAGCAACCAGAAATATAAAACCTCAGTGTGGTGATGTAACCCCCAAAAGTTGGACAAAAAACTTTTGGGGGTTTTCTTTATTGCATCTCCAGGGCGTAATCTACAGCCATGTTTATTTTACGTATGAACTCTGCGGTTTTGCGGAAGTCTTCAGATATTCGTATGGCAAGGTTATCTGAAAAAATATACTCATAATCTACATATTTCCCCACTGCAAATTCTTTCTGCTTGAGCAGATGGTGCCATTTTTCAGGTGCAAAGGCAAACTCTGAAGGGACTTTCTTGAGCATTTCACCTTCCATAAAGGAAAATCCTTCTGCAGCGGCAATGGCTCCAAGGAAGGAGTCTCCGTTTACAGAGATTTCATCCCTTATGCTGCGGAGGATTGGACTTTCAAAGTGGTATGTTCCTGCAATGAGAGCACATTTGCCTAGTGAAAGAGGGGTTTTGCAGTAGGTGCTGTGCAAAGGGTTGTCGGGAAGAAAATACTCTGGCTCCAGGTGGAAATAGTACCCGGCATAGGGAGACTTCTTGCCCCTTTTGCAGATGAAGATGCCCATGTGAGTCTTGTAAGGCTCCTTGCTCCGGCTGAATCGGGTATCCCGGTATATCCTGTATGTGCAGTCCTTTACTGTAAGGTTTGAAGCGGCAATATCCTCATCCCATTGGGATATGGCATCAATGAGCTGCTGTGCAAGAGCGTGGAATTTGTCCTGCACCTCCTTATAGATGTGCTTGTTGGCGTTGAACCACTCACGGTTGTTGTTTTCTGCAAGTGTCTGCAGGAATTCATAAGTCTGTTTCATAAGTATTTATGTAGTGGCTCTAAATTTACGGTCTTAGTCCTGAACCACCCTGTAGGGTAATTGTCTCTCCTGTTATGTATGCAGCATCTTTTGATGCCAGAAATACACATGTGCGGCCTATATCTTCAACCGGGTCTGCAAAGCGTCCAAGCGGAATGTCCCTGATTGTTTTTGCAAATAGTTCCGGGTAATTCTCTTTCCATGCTGCAAGACTCTCTGTCATTGCCAGCGGACACACTACATTTACCCTTACACCGTCAGGGCCCCACTCAGTAGCCGCTACGCGGGAAAGTCCTCTTATTCCCTCTTTTGCAGCTGCGTAAGAACTTTGACCAGGTTTGCCGTAAAGTCCTGCACCTGATGCAAAATTTATTACTGATCCGCCACTCTCCTTAAGATAAGGGAAACACTCCCTCATGTAAAAGAAAGCGGCATATACTCCCGAAAACATTGCAAGGTCTATATCCTCCCTGGTGTGCTCTATAAGCGGAAGACCCGATTTTGAGACCTGTGCATTATTTATAAGGGTATTTATCTTCCCGAAAGTTTCTACAGTTTTGGCAACCACCATTTTTACGGCATTCTCATCTGAACCGTCTGCAACTATCGGCAGCACTTTTATATCCCACTCGTTCTCCAGTTTCTGCTGTGCCTGTTGCAGCCTTTCCATATTTCTTCCTGTAAGTACCAGGTTGCTTCCTTCTCTTGCAAATGCAGTTGCCATTCCAAATCCTATACCTTTACCTCCTCCGGTAATTATGGTAACATTCCCTTCCAATCTTTTCATAATTTTTCCTTTTTTAATAGCAACAGCAAGTTACTCACATTTGTTGAGAGTGGCAATACCGTAAATTGGTTATATTTGGTTACGGTAATCCTTAATCTGTTCCAGCAATTCCTCTGTACGGCGGATTATGTTGTTGTTTATGCGGGTACCTGCAAGGCCGCCTATTATAAGACCTATAGCAGAGCCGCCAATGTACCAGAGCAGTTCTTCCCCAAATATTTTGGTTGCTTCATATCCCATCCACACAACCCATGGGATTATCATGCTCCATGCAAACTTGTACCAGTTTTTATAACGGGTTCTCAGGAGTGCAAGTTCTTCTGCCAGTTCAAGCAGGTTGCTTTCAGAAATATTGAGTTTCCAGAGCTTCTTGTGGTACTGGAATGTTTTAAAGGCGGAGAACAGAAGCATTAAAGTTGTTGCGGCGCAGAAAAGAGGTGTAAAGCCAATGAGTGTGAAGTATCCGGGTGACCATATTGCAACAAAGATTCCTACTATAAAGATTATCCTTACTTTTTTATTCAGGCCGTAGAGTTTTTTCTTCATTGCAGAATGGATCATTTTGTCATTGATTATCTTCTGCTGCTCCAGTTTTTTCTTAAGAAGCTGCATCTGCTGCTTCATCTCTTCAAGTTCGTATGTATTGTTGTCGTATAACATGGTAACCTCCTTACTCTATATTGTTCATTTTTTTTAACTGTTCCCTTATCCTTACAAGACGAACGGAAACATTTTTTTCGCTAATTCCAACAATTTTCCCAATCTCCGCATATGAGAGATCTTCCAGCCATAGGAGTACTATTGCCCTGTCAAATGGCCCCAATTGGCGTAT
>JAZTYE010000029.1:0-12119 GCA_045636765.1 Candidatus Egerieisoma sp. | reverse complement strand
TAAAGCAAACCATCCGCAGATTACATATTACCTTGCAATAATCATTTTTGGATTTGCAATATGGCAGTTTTGCAAGGCAATTAAGGAGAAGGCATTCCCAAAATTTTTACGTACATCAATCATTGTACTGGTTGCAGGCCTATTGGGAATAGCCACCAACATAAACCATCTTTGGCCAACGTATGAGTATGCCCAGCACACAATGAGGGGTGGTACAGAGCTTCTTCCCGACAATTCCTCAAAGGAGAGTGCTCCCCAGGCAACCCCAGGCAAGAAGACCCGTAAAGGCCTGGATCTTGAGTATGCCACACAGTGGTCATACGGCATAGAGGAGACCCTTAACCTTATGATCCCTAACTTTAATGGAGGAGCATCATCAGGGGAGCTAGACAGGGACTCCCACACTTATAAGGCTCTTAAGAAAGGTGGATACCAGGGTGCAGAGCAGATTATAAAACAACTTCCTTTATATTGGGGACCACAACCGTTCACTGCAGGCCCAATGTATATGGGAGCAATAAGCATATTCCTTTTTGTACTTGGATTCTTTGTCCTTAAAGGGGGAATAAGATGGTGGATAGGGGGAGTTTCCCTTCTTGCACTGCTGCTTGGATGGGGCTACCACTGTATGCCTGTATCTGAGTTCTTCTTCAATTGGGCCCCAATGTACAACAAGTTCAGGACTGTATCCATGATTCTTGTAATCCTGCAGGTACTTGTTCCGATACTTGGAGTTGTTGCTGTAAACGAGATTCTCTTTGGCGAGGATTGGCCGGGCAAAAAGGAGAGGGTAAAGAAAGGACTTTACTGGGCACTTGGCCTTACAGCAGGTGTGTGTGCCCTTTTTGCAATGATCCCATCTTTGGCTGGCAGCTTTGTCTCAATGCAGGACGGACAGCTGCCCGGAGAGATTGCAGTTGCCCTTTCAGAAGACCGCGGGGCAATGCTCAGCTCCGATGCGTGGAGAAGCATTTTCTTTATAGTAGCGGCATTTATTGTAATCTTTTTGGCATACAAAGGTAAAGGTTTGAAACCTGCAACTGCTGCCATTATTCTGTCAGCCCTTGTACTTGTAGATTTGTGGAGTGTAGACAAGAGATACCTAAATGACTCACATTTTGTAACCAAGAGAGAGTTTAAGAATGCTTTTGCAAAACGCCCTGTAGATGAGCTTATCCTGCAGCATACAGATCCTCATTACAGAGTGCTGGATTTGAGTGTGAACACATTCAATGATGCTTATGTAAGCTACCACCACAAGACAATTGGAGGATATAGCCCTGCAAAACTGCAGCGTTACCAGGATCTTATAGAGCGTAACATCTCCCCAGAAATTGGTGCACTCGCAGCACAGATGGGCAATATACAGACAATAGACCAGGCGCAACAGGCCCTTGGTTACTTGCCAGTATTGAGCATGCTCAATACAAAATACATTATCCTTGGCGGAAATATACCACCGGTTGAGAACAATTTCAGGCTGGGCAATGCGTGGTTCGTAAATGAGATTGTACCGGTAGGGAATGCAAATGAGGAGATTGAGACCCTTAAAGTTGTAAACCCAGCCAATCAGGCTGTAGTTTCAACTGAGTTTATAACCGGAGCATTGGCAGATGAGGTTTCACGTCTTGCTGCCACAGTTGCCAGTGCGGAGGAGGCAGCTGCGGATATGTCATTGAACAACTTTATTGAGCTTGAAAGCTATGCCCCTAACAGGCTTGTATATAATTACTCCAGCAACAAACCGCAGATAACCCTGTTCAGTGAGGTGTATTACAATCCTGGCTGGGAGGCAACCATTGTCCCTGCAGCAGGAGGCCAGGTTGAGCCTTTGGATATATTCAGGGCAAACTGGATCCTCAGGGGAGCTGTTATCCCTGCTGGAGACTATAAGATAGAATTTACATTCAACCCACCATGCTTTGAGAAAGGAGAGGTATACTCAATGATTTCGTCGGGAATACTGTTGCTTCTGCTTTTAGGCGGCCTTGGTGCAAAATTTATAAGGAGGAGAAAGTAATATGAACAGAATTTGTGAGCTTTTTGGAATAGAGCACCCTATAATCTCAGGAGGAATGGTGTGGTGCAGCGGATGGAGACTTGCCTCTGCGGTTAGCCTTAACGGGGGTTTGGGCCTTATAGGAGCTGGAAGTATGCATCCCGAGAATTTGCGTCACCATATACGCAGCTGTAAGGAGGCATTGCGTGCAGATGCTCCGGGCAACCGTTACGGCAGAGAATTGCCTTTTGGAGTGAATGTTCCCCTTATGTACCCTCAGATTGAGGACCTGATGACCATCCTTGTTGAGGAGGGGGTAAAGATTGTCTTTACTTCAGCAGGCAGTCCAAAAAAATGGACTCCATACCTTAAGGAGCATGGAATGACAGTTGTGCACGTTGTTTCAAGCAGCGTGTTTGCAAAAAAATGCGAGGAGGCTGGTGTAGATGCAATTGTAGCGGAGGGTTTTGAGGCCGGTGGACACAACGGCCGCGAGGAGACCACAACCCTTTGCCTTATCCCGGCAGTACGCCAGGCAACATCGTTGCCGCTTATAGCCGCAGGTGGAATTGCATTGAAATGCCAGATAAAGGCCTGTGAGGCACTTGGCGCAGACGGTGTGCAGATAGGAACCAGATTTGCACTTTCAGCCGAGAGCTCGGCGCACGAGAATTTTAAGAAACACTGCCTTGGCATGCCTGAGGGAGCTACCAAACTCCTTCTTAAAAAGCTTGCCCCAGCCCGCTTGGCTTCCGGCAGTGAATTCACCGCTACCGTTGTCCAGATGGAAGATGCCGGCGCCTCAAAAGAGGAGCTTGCCGCTTACTTAGGCAAAGGGCGTGCCCGCAAAGGAATCTTTGAAGGAGACATAAATGAGGGCGAAATAGAGATTGGCCAAATCTGCTCAATGGTAAAGGAGATAGAAACCGTGGAGCAGATAATGAAGGAGCTGGTGTAGCTCCCAGGCACCCTCGGGCACTTCCGGGTACAAAAGAGATATTTTTTCCCCAACAGACATTTTTCCTTGTGCGGGGAACGCTACAGGGGCAAAATGTTCCTCCGACGCAGAATTTCCCTTTTTGCGGAACGCTACGCAGAGAAAATGTTCCCCTACCGCAGAAATTTCCCTCTTGGGGCACAGGATCATACGATTTTGTGCCCCGAGCTGTTTTTGTGGCAGATATGCTGTTTTTTTCGTAATTTTGAACTTTGCCAAAGGATAAAATATGACCGAGAAAAAGAAGATAGTTGAGACCCCGCTGATGAAGCAGTATTTTGAGGTGAAGAGCAAACATTCTGATGCGCTGTTGCTGTTTAGGGTGGGTGATTTCTATGAGACATTTGGAGATGACGCTGTTACTGCCAGCAAGGTTTTGGGTATTGTGCTTACAAAGAGGGCCAACGGTTCTGCACAGCATGTGGAGCTTGCGGGTTTTCCGCACCACTCCATTGAGACCTACTTGCCAAAGCTGGTAAGGGCAGGTTATAAAGTGGCGGTATGTGACCAGCTGGAGGATCCCAAGCTTACAAAGAAGATTGTAAAGCGTGGTGTAACGGAGCTTGTTACTCCGGGGATAGCATATAGCGATCAGCTCCTTGCGCAAAAGGAGAACAACTGGCTTGGCGCGGTCTATTTTAAAGCAGATAAGGGTGGAGTGGCTTTTCTGGATATCTCTACCGGCACTTTTAAGGTGGCTGAGGGATCTTTGGACTATATAGAGGTGCTCCTTTCAAATTTTGCCCCCAAGGAGATTGTGTTGCAAAAGGGGTACCAGTGCGGTTTTAGGGAGCGTTTTGGCAACAATTACTATATCTCTACAATGGATGAGTGGGCGTTTGTTCCACAGGCATGCCAGGACAAGCTCAAGAAACAGTTCTCACTGAACTCCCTTAAGGGTTTTGGTGTAGAGAATCTTACTTTGGGAACTACAGCTGCAGGTGCAATTTTGTTCTACCTGGAGCAGAATCAGAATACCGGAGTTGCCCATCTTTGCTCAATTTCCCGTATAGACCGTGGCAGTTTTGTGTGGATGGACCGTTTTACTTTCAGGAATCTTGAGATTTTCAACTCTTCGTCGGGAAGCGAGGGAACTTCATTGCTGGATGTGATAGACAAGACATCTTCCCCTCTAGGAGCCCGTTTGCTCCGCAACTGGCTGGCAATGCCCCTTAAGGATTTGGAGCAGATTGAGGCAAGACACTCTGTTGTAGATACATTTGTTGCACATGATGGTGCAATGGAGGAGGTTCAACAGAGACTCTCAGATATTGGAGACCTTGAGAGAATCATTTCCAGGGCCGCTGCAGGAAAGATTGCACCAAGGGAGATAATCCAGCTCAAGAGAGGTCTGGAGCAGATGGAACCAATAAAGGATATATGTACCCAGTTGGGTGGAGAGGCTGCAACATTGGGAGGCGGCATAATCCTTTTCAACCAGCTATATGATTATATTGCAGCAACAATGTTGCCTGAGCCGGCAAATGCTTTTGGCAAGGGTGATATCATAGCAGACGGGGTAAATGAGGAGCTGGACAACCTGAGACAGATTGCCAGACATGGCAAGGAGTATTTGTTACAGGTGCAGCAGAGGGAGAGTGACAGGACTGGGATCCCATCCCTTAAGATAAGCTACAACAATGTCTTTGGGTATTATCTTGAGGTAAGGAATACACATAAGGATAAGGTTCCCGATGACTGGATCCGTAAGCAGACCCTGGTAAATGCAGAGAGATACATTACCCAGGAGCTTAAAGATTATGAGGAGAAGATTCTTGGTGCAGAAGAGAGGATAAGTTCATTGGAACAGCAGATATACCAGCAGGTGGTAATGGCTATACAAAAGGAGATTCCACAGATCCAAAAGAGCTGCAGCACCCTGGCCCAAACTGATTGTCTGGTGGGATTTGCACAACTTGCCTCTGAGCGCAATTACTGCAGGCCACAGATGAATGACGGCTACAGGCTGGAGATAGAGCAGGGAAGGCACCCGGTTATTGAAACCCTAATGGATGTGGGTGAGGAGTATGTGGCAAATGATATCTGGCTGGACAATGACTCGCAGCAGGTAATTATCCTTACAGGTCCGAACATGGCCGGTAAAAGTGCGCTGCTGAGACAGACTGCCCTTATTGTACTTATGGCGCAGATAGGAAGCTTTGTTCCGGCAATCAGCGCGAAAATTGGCTATGTTGACAAGATATTTACCCGAGTAGGTGCCTCTGACAATATCTCAAGGGGAGAATCTACCTTTATGGTGGAGATGACAGAGACCTCTACAATTTTGCATAACCTTTCAGAGAGATCACTCATCCTGTTGGATGAGATAGGCCGCGGTACAAGTACTTTTGACGGCATGTCCATTGCTTGGGCAATTGTAGAGTATATACATCAGAGGGGAGAGAAGGCAAAGACACTTTTTGCAACCCATTACCATGAACTCAATGAGCTTGAGGAGATATATTCAAGGGTAAAGAACTACCATATCTCAGTTAAGGAGGTGGAGAACAAAGTAATCTTCCTTAGGAAACTGTGCCCGGGCGGTGTGGCCCACAGTTTTGGTATCCATGTGGCAAGGATGGCAGGTATGCCTCAGGCAGTTATTGATTCTGCCCAGAGGACACTCAATATGCTGGAGAAAAAAGAGGATATACCGGGAGGAGAATCTACTGGAACACAAGGGAAAAATTTGGCAACCAAGAAGAAAAAGAGCAGTACGGCAGACAATTTGCAGTTGTCTTTCTTTCAGTTGGAGGACCCGCTGTTGTGTGACCTCAGAGACAGCATAAAGGCCATGGATATAAACAGCATGTCACCGCTAGATGCATTTGATGCTATCAGAAAGCTGAAAGAGAAACTTGGGTTGAAAAAATGAGTGTAGTTTTTGTAAGGTCTATAAGGGAGAGCGTGGCATTTGCGCTGCAGCAATTGCAGGGAGACAAGTTCAGGACATTTTTGTCGCTTTTGGGAGTGAGTATAGGAATCTTCTCAATTGTGGCAATCTTTACGGCAATTGACGCCCTGCAGGAGAATGTGCGCAAAGGATTTGATACAATCAGCGGAGATGTTGTGCAAGTAAGCAAATGGCCCATGATGGGAGAGGACGAGCAGGGCAATTCAGACATAACAGAGGAGTTCAAGTGGTGGGAGTATATGCGCAGACCCAATACAACTTATGAGGATTATAAATTCCTTAAGGCAAATTCACAGCTTGGACAGGAGATAAGTTTCTCCATATATACAAACTATACAGCAAGCTACGGCCGCAAATCTGTAAACAGGGCCAGCGTGGAGTGCATTACCTATAACTACAATAAAATCACAAAATTCAAAGTGGAGCATGGGCGTTATTTTACTCCCGACGAAGACCAGCGCGGTGCCGCTGTGGCTGTCATTGGAGCAGAAATGGCTGCATCACTTTTTGAGGATGAATATCCTGTAGGTAAAAAAATAAAGATAGGCCCAACCATAGCCACTGTAATTGGTGTAATTGAAAAGCAGGGAGAGAGCATGGTAAGCATGGGAGACATAGACCACGCCATATATATACCTCTGAATTTTGGACGCTATATGGTAAACCCCCGCTGGGCAGATAATACCATATATGCCCTCCCTAAGGAGGGGGTGGCGCAGCAGGATCTTGTAGACGAGTTGCGTATACTGCTCAGAGGCCACAGACGCCTGGCGCCCCAGCAAAAGAACAATTTCTCCATAAATACAATGGGTTTCATTATGGATGCAGTTGGACAAGTATTTTCAATGATAAACATTGTAGGATGGGTCATTGCGGGATTCTCACTCCTTATTGGCGGATTTGGAATAGCCAACATAATGTTTGTATCGGTTAAGGAGCGCACCAATATCATTGGCATACAGAAAGCCCTTGGAGCAAAGAAATATGTAATAATGGTGCAATTCCTTACAGAAGCGGCCCTTCTTGCCATAGCAGGAGGTATAATAGGTATCCTTCTGGTACTTCTGGGGGTTCTTGTTATCCCTGAATCAGAAAGCTTTACCCTAACCCTCTCTGCCGGCAATATTCTTTGGGGGCTGCTTATCTCCACCGTAATTGGTCTGTTGGCCGGCCTTATCCCCGCCTGGGTAGCCGCATCGCTCAATCCGGTGGATGCAATAAACAGCAAGTAAACACTACGGGGCACAAAATCGTGTGATTCTATGCCCCGAGAGGAAAACTTCTTCAATTCGGGCAGGAAAATGCCCTTTTTTGTGCCCGGCACTACTCTTTTATACAGCGGACAGAAAAGCCATAAGCTCGAGCCATCGTGTTGATAGCTATATTACTCGAACCAAAATCCATTATGAAAGCTTGATTATATTCTACACTTGAGGACCAATAATATCCTTCATTATTGCGCTGACTTGCTGATTGACCCCACTTATCTCGCTTTCCGGCAAAAGGTAGAAATAGTTTTGAACTGGATTCTGTAGGATCACCATCTATCATGCCATAAAACCATGCTCCTTTCTGGTTATTAAAAGTCCCATCTTTTATTCTGAAACCTTCTTTCAATGATGTCAACTCACTTTTTGTTGGAACTCGCCATCCATCTGGGCATGGATCATAGTCAGTTTTAACAGGAGAATCCTCATTACCACTATTCCATATTTTATTGTTTGGATTGTTTAGCCAATCATTGTCAGTGGAAGATGATCCCTTATAAAATATATTTTCATTTTCCTTAGACTGCCCTTGTTCCAAAGATACAAAAGCATTAACCAGGCTCTCTCCAGTTGGATAAGAATCATCATTACCATCATATCCTTGACCATACTTCCTACCCCATTGATACAGTTTGCCATAAGGAAAACGGTTATAAATGATATTATTATCATCATCTACTATTGGCGCCTCGTATCCGCAGTTCACCGGTGCCCAGATAATAGTTTTTCCCTCTCCCGCTGGAAGAGCAATACCATCACCTAGATAATTGTCATTCTCATCTATGTATGCGGGTGCCATATTTTCCAATTCTGCCATTTTTAAAATAGTACCTGCAGTAATAATCGTTTCACGATCGATTGTTCTATAGTATACTGCCTCATTGGTTTTGATCCTTATTTGTAACCAATTTGCATCTGGGTGCAAAGCTATCAGGAAGTTTGTCAACTCTTGAATTAATACGCCTCCATTATCATTTTCGCAATCTAGAGTAACACAACTAGTTCCATCCAATGAAGCCACTCGCAATACAAATTCTTGAACACCGCCTTCAGTTTCTTCAAGATCAAAACTTGCTTCTCCAGCTATATTGAACGATGATCTTATTTCAATGCTTTGAACTTTCTCTCCTTCCATTCCTTTTATTTGCAACTTAAGTGCTCCGAATAGATTTTGAAAATCCAAAGCTCCATTATTATCAGCAGCTCTGTAAGCAGCCATTGGTGAAGCACCATTCCCAAAGCTGTTTTCAGCATAGGTTTGTGTCGTTGGAATGTTACATTTAGCACCACTAACAACCCACTCAAATGGATAGAATGCTTTTATTTCCGCTGAAGCGTCAAATTCCTCTACTGTATATCCACATTCATCATATTCTACTAAGTTAAAAACTCCATTTGTTGTTCCCCCCTCTCCCTGTAATACAAATTTGAATATTTTAGTTATTGTATTTTCCTCACCTTCAATCTCAACGTTCTTAGTCTGTATCACAGCAATGGCATCTCCTGCACTCCACAATACAGGATATTCTCCATTTTCAAGACCTCCCAACGAAGTCTTTGTCTCTCCGTTGTTGATGGTTGCTTTAAGGGTTACAACTTTTCCGTTGGTGGTATTATCGGGAAAAACCTCATTTTTCTCGCATGATGCTGCAGCCAACATGACCAATGCTGCTGCAAAAAGATTAAACAGTTTTCTCATCTCTCGTTTCCTCCATTGTTACCAACCTACAGGCTCTGAATTTTCACTAAAATTATTTGTGCCACCGCTCGTTGCAAAGCCTTGCTCCACCTGCACTTCTATGAGCTCTACTTGTGGAGCCTCATAAACTAGTTTTTTGTTGTCAGTCATATTTGTCAGTTTTTAATTGTTTGCGTAAAAAAAGAAAAGACGCCTTCCTGCCGCTTGAGCAGAAAAACGCCTTTCTATATTGATTTATGTCAAGTTTACATTATTGCATGAGAAACATAAAGTGGTGGTTTTACCCCCCCCCTAATTTAGAACATTTATAAATATCTATATTCTTATTCATTTCCCCTTCAGTTTGCACAAAATTACTAAAACTAAGGTTTAAATGAAAGTTTGAACTGGGAATAAATAAATCTATTGCCATATTTTTCTCTTTTTAGCATTGCTGATTTTTAAAAAAGAAAAATTTCGGCCGTTCACTCAACTTTTTCCTTTTTCGAAATAGTTTTTTAGAAATTATTTGCAACTTGCAGTCAGAGATTAAACAAGTTTTGAAAGTATGGAGAACCAGTTAAAGGATTTAGGCGAAATTGTAATTTTTAGCAATGAAGAAGGTGAAATTAGTGTACAGGTTGATGCTATTAACGAAACCATTTGGATGAATCAGAAAGGTATTGCTGAGCTTTTTAGCGTCACAGTTCCCAATGTATCATATCATTTTAAAAACATATTTGGCTCAGGTGAGCTTGAGCCAGAGCTGGTAATTAAAGAATTTTTAATTACCGCCCAGAGTGGTGCAAGAGGCATTTCTACAGAAAAAGTCAAGTTCTATAACCTTGATGCGATAATTGCTGTAGGTTACCGTATAAACTCAAAACGTGCAACTCAGTTCCGCATATGGTCAACTAAGATTTTAAGGCAATATCTTGTAAAGGGTTTTGCATTGGATGATGATAGATTTAAGAAGGGGAGGTCGCTAAGTCATTTCAAAGAGCTGATAGAACGAATACGAGCCATTAGAGTATCGGAGCGATTCTTTTATCAGCAGATTAAGGATATTTATAAATTGAGTGAGGACTACGACGCCAAGGACGAAGTTACAATTGAGTTCTTTAAAAAAATTCAGAATAAATTATTATGGGCAGTCAGTGGTAAAACGGCAGCGGAGTTAGTTTATTACAGATCAAATGCCGCATTGCCTTTAATGGGGTTGACAACAACAGAAATAGAAGGTATTGTAAAAGCCACTGATATAGGTATAGGCAAAAATTATCTTTCAGAAGAGGAACTTTCTTCTTTAAAACTTATTGTTGAACAATATCTGTCGTTTGCAGAAGCCCAGGCTCAAGCTCATAGGCCAATGTATATGCAGGACTGGATTACAAATCTGGACTTAATCCTACAAATGAACAGGAAAGAGATTCTTACGGGTGCTGGAAAGATATCGGCTGAACTTGCTAAAAGAAAAGCTCATGAGGTTTTTGCAGATTATAGAGAAAAAATGAGGATTGAGGAGAAAATAAATAGCTTGAAAGAGCTTGAGGAGGATTTAAAGAATTTTAGGGTATAAACAACTGCGGGTACAAAATCATGTGATTCTGTGCCAAGGGAAAATGAAAAATAGCTATATTTGATAAATCTTGAGTATTTACACTTTAAAATGTTGTAACATGAAACGTCTTTCTTTTTTATTGGGTTTACTATTTTTCGTAGCTTGTGAAAAGAATATTGAACCAGGAGTGATACCAGAACCGGAAGTTGAGGTTAAACCATCAATATCACCTGATTCTATTTTGCTTAACTTGAAATGCAAGCTCGATTTTGAGGCAGAGAGCATGACTAAAGGTAATAATGATGATTTGTATGCTATAAGGGTGTATCAATTTAATGGAGAACTTCTTAATGGCTTGGCTGTAACGCCTGTGATTGCCTACGGAACTTTTGATGATTTGAGCAAGGCGGTTATAAAGCTTGCCAAAAAGTATAAATATTACCTGGAGGTAGCGTATGTTCCTGATGGCAAAAATCAGGTACACAAACACAGCGATGGACATTATGGAGTGCCTTTTGATGCAGTATGGAATAAAAACGGGGCATTGAATGAAGTTGTATATTGTTCTACAAGTAGCGAACCTGTTTGGTCTTTGGGATCTGGTGCAACGCAAAAAAAAGGCATATCAGATTATATGGTTCAATCAAACAATTGGTCCCAAATTGTCAGGTATCAAGGTGTGGCTATGTGTGATCCAAACATTTCTTCAACTATTGATGTCAAGTTGTATTATCAGATGATAGGATTCAGGATTAAGATTTCTGATTTTGAAAACGGCAAAGTTATCTTGAAAGGAATACATGGTCATCAATACTCCACAACTCCAGATAATTCAAAAAATGGACTAATAGATGTTGTTATAGGGCCTGACCATATGCCTTGTGCTTCGGACTATACACAGAAATTGGGTGAAGATTATGATGTTTTATTATCATCTGAAGAGATGTATTCAAAAATTGAATTTATGCCTGAGTCTGTCAGTATCATATATAAGAGTACATCAGGTGAGGAGGTCTTGCTTTATCAGAATTCAAATTTCAAATATGAACCAAAAACCCGATACATATTGTCATTTTCTCTGTCTGACGCTATAGCTAATGGCGGTATAACTGCTGAAGTTGAAGATAATACAGAAATGACTGAGAAGGAGTTTGCGTTCTAACTATACATTGCAAAGAATCCGGATAATGTTAATGAAAATAATTTAGGGGCAACAGCCCCTAAATTATTGTAGGTAGAACTACACCGTAACCATTGTAGCCCCGTATCCGTACTCCTTGAATGAGGCGTCCTGCCAGCGGCAGGCAGGGTATTTGGTTTTAAGTTCTGTGAGGATGGCTTTGCGCAGTACGCCGTCCCCTTTGCCGTGGATAAAGACAATCCTTTGCCCTTTTTTGCGCAGAACAGCTTTCATTGCCTCATTGAACTTTTCCATCTGGTATTTGAGGATTGCGGTGTTGTCCATCCCAGCGGTGGTTTCAAGCAGTGCATTGGCGTGCAGGTCCACCTCAAGGATTCCATTTGAGGAGGTCTTTATAAGGGCCTTGTCCTCCACTTCGTCTGCTTTTCCTTTTGATACCTCAATCCATTTGCCGTTTACAAAGGCTTTTCCTGCACTCTCCTTTCTTCCCGACAAATTTTGAGCACCTCCCGGTTTCCCTGAATTGCCTTGAGATGAAGCTGCCGCCTCCCCCAGGAATTT
>JAZTYE010000028.1:0-15261 GCA_045636765.1 Candidatus Egerieisoma sp. | reverse complement strand
GGATTCATCACCTTACTCTCATTACCATTCTTTCTCATAAACTCCATGATTTAATTGATTTGAGAGCAAACCTAATACTCGTCCATGAAACATCTTGCCAAAAAAAGAAAAACCTTCACCGCAAAGTGAAAGTTTTTCTCTTTTTGGAAACAGTCAATTTTAAATAAAGCAAAAAAACAGCCCCCAGTTGTATGGGAAGCTGTTTGTTGTCGGGAATAAAAATTAATTTTTCTTATTTTTTTGCCTGACCTTCTGCTATGCGGCACTCTTTTATGTAGTCATTAAGTCCTTTTGCCACATTTTCCATCATTGCGCGGCGGAATGCAGGGTCTGCGAGTTTTTCCTCCTCAGCAAGGCTGGAGATGAACAAAGTCTCTACAAGTACACAAGGGAAATCTGTGATTGCACTTAGTGAAAAATTGAAGTTGCCTACCATTCCAAAGTTATTCACACCGTCCATCTGCAAAAGGTAGCCAAGAATATCTGCTGCAAGGGGTTTGTACACATTGTATCTGTAATATGTACTGGTTCCAAGTGATGATAGAGGACCGCCACCTGCATTACAATGGATAGAGAGCACTATATCTGCCTTTTCCGCTATGAATTTGTCTTGTCTCTCACGCATTCCTACGCCCACATCCTCAGATCTTGAAAGAACTACTTTTGCACCCTGTTTTTCAAGGATGGCTTTAAGCTGGTATGCCATATCAAGGTTCATGTCCTTCTCTTTAAGACCGCTCAAACCTACTGCGCCATTGCTCTGAGGACCGCCGTGGCCTGCATCAATACCAATTGTAAGGTCTTTCAAGTACAGTTTTTCAGGAACATGCTTGATATCAAGATTAAGTGTATTGCCTGAGTAATCCATTGAGAAACCCCAAGAAGATTTGGTCTTAAGGTAAACGGTTACTCTTGTAATGTCAGAGTCGATGCTCTCTACATCTATATTGTCAACACTCTTTAGTCCGCTTTTGTGTGTAAGCCAGTTGGAATTGCACTGTACACCATACAAGTCCACAACAATTTTATGAGGATCTGCATATTCTTTTACTATATAAGGCTTTTTACCCCCTACCGCAATGGCAACACGGTCGTACTCTCCGTTGTTGAATGCAGATGAGCTGCCGCTCAAGACAACATTCTCCTGCATGAAATCATACCCCTCATTTACCTTTCCAACTACCTCTACCTGACTCTTAGGGATATATGCATATCTGTTCTGGGAAAGTCTTACCCTGTAAAGGTTCTCATTCTCCGCATCTGCATACATTTGTATTCCCTCTGGAAGATAGTTTATTTTTGCACCTCCAAGGCGGTCTGTACCCGCTCCGTAATTAAGATATGCATATTTCTTTGTAACTACCTTAACGCTTGTAGGGTAGAATTTTGCTTTCTCGGCCTCAGCCGCCGCCCTTGCTGCTGCAGCCTGTTTTACCTGCTCACTTACAGGTTTTGGAGTGGAGCTGTAATAGATTTTAAATGATTCACTACCGCTCTTGTCCTTGATTGTAATATCATTCTCACCCTCCTTCAACTGTAGCTCTATTCCCCAGGTACCGGTCTTGTAAGCCTTTACCTTGTTGCCATTTACGGTAAACTCCGCTCCCGGATCTGCCATACCTACAATAACATGATTTGCCTTGTATACTGTATCAACAACTCCCCTTTTCACTACAATATTCCCTACATGAACAGCACTTGCACTCACTGAAACAGCTGCCATCATGGCTACAGCTGCAAAAAAACTAAAACACTTTTTCATTTTTCTATCATTTATAAATTTTACTTTCAATCAATATTTGGTTCATCCCATACCCGGGTTTGGTTACAATGTACCATAATTACCTGATTCCCCACCTGAATGCGGAAATCTCCCTCCTCAAGGGTCCATTTTCCGTCATAATTCACAAATGCAAGATCAGTAGCATGAACGGCCAGTTTAACCACCTTGCTCTCACCCGGTTCAAGACTTATCTTCTCAAAAGCCCTCAGCCTCCTTGAATCAGGAACAAGGCTTGCAAACAGGTCACTTGAATAAAGCAGAACCGCCTCCTTACCAGCAACTTTGCCTGTATTTGCAACTGTTACCTCAAACTCAAGCACATCATTCGGGCCAAACTCTTTTTTATCCACACTCAAGTTACTGTACTGGAATGTTGTATAGCTCAAACCATATCCAAAAGGCCAAAGCACATCAATACGTGCATCATAATTATATACCCCCTCCATAGTGGCAGAAACCTCAGACACCTTGTAATCATAAGTTGAGAGCATATTTATATATTTTGGATATGTAAACGGCAATTTTCCACTGAAGTTTTCTCTTCCCGACAGCAATGCTGCCAAAGCATCCCCGCCATAATTTCCAGGAAGAATCACATCCACCACCGCCTGGGCAAGAGGCTCAATGTCATTTATTATGCGCGGACGCCCACCGTTAAGTACCAGCACAACAGGCTTCCCTGTCTTTGCAAGAGCTTTAACCAAGTATTTCTGGTTTGCAGAAAGGTTTATATCCTCAACATTTCCAGGGGTCTCGCAATAACTGTTTTCACCTATGCACGCAACAATAACATCACAACCATTTGCAGCCCTGACAGCCTTCTCTATACTCTCTGCAGAACATCTCTCCTGCTGCCATTTTCCAAAACCAGGAACATAAGTTACACCAGGCTCATAGCTCACATTTGAAGCACCATACTCATTTTGTAGCGCCTCAAAAATTGTATTAAAATGCTCCGTATAATCGTTAGCCTTATCTCCCTGCCAGGTATATGACCATCCTCCGTTAAGGCAGCGCATTTCATTGGCATTGGGACCTGTAACAAGAATTCTGGCACCCTTCTGCAAAGGGAGGATTCCACCCTCATTTTTCAGCAGCACCTCAGACTCCACTGCAGCCCTGTAAGACATCTGCCGGAACTCTTCAGACCCGAATTTTTCATATTTGTCCAAATCCCAGTTAGGGTTATCAAACAGCCCAAGACGGAACTTCAATCTGAGGACACGGCGTACTGCATCATCTATGCGCGCCATAGAAACTGCACCTTCATTTACCAGCTCTACAAGATCCTTGCAAAACTGCCAGTCATTTGGAATCATTGCCATATCTATGCCGGCATTGATTGCAAGACGCACAGCATCTTTTCTGCTTGTAGCAATACGCTCCCTTGTGTACAGATTATCAATATCTGCCCAGTCTGTAACAATCATTCCGTCCCAATTGAGATCCTTTTTCAACCATTTTGTAAGATACTCATAATTGGCATGGAAAGGGAGTCCCTCATTGCTTGAAGAGTTTACCATAAGAGACAACGCACCTGCCTGTATACACTCCTTGAAAGGCTCAAAATAGCGTTCCCTCATATCCCCGTCCGTAACGGACGAAGGGGTTCTGTCCCTGCCTGATACAGGTACTCCATATGCCATATAATGTTTTATGCATACCGCCATATTGTATGGGCCAACATGGTTTGGATCAGTTCCCTGCATACCCAATGTCTGGGCTACACCCATCTCCGCCTGCAGATATTCACTTTCTCCATAACTTTCCCATAATCTTGGCCACCTTTGGTCACGTCCAAGATCAAGGGTAGGACTGAACGACCAGGGATTCAAAGCGGCGCGCGACTCATATGCCGTAACCTCTCCCATATTAAAGGCGTGTTCTCTGTTGAATGTTGCAGCTACATTTATCTCCTGCGGGAACAGGATTGCATCAGCAATGTATGATGCGCCGTGAATCTGGTCAAGACCGTAAAGACAAGGAATGCCAATCTCCTTCATGGATTTCTCCTGGAGTTCCTTTATCATTCCTGCAGTAAGTTCCCTGGTCTGGGCCCTGGCACTTATAACATTAAGAATTGACCCAACCTTATATTTGGCAATCACAGAATCCAGCATGGCCGGTATCCACTGCGGATTACCGTTTTCATTCTCATTCTGGAAAACTGTAATGGTAATCTGCGACATCTGCCCCACCTTCTCCTCCAATGTCATCTTACTGAGAATCTTCTCTATTTTTCCCTCAATCTCCCTATCAGGCTCAATTGCCGGTTTTACCTTATTGTCACATGAGGCAACAAATAAAGCGGACAAAAGGGCAAAAGCCATAAATACGTTTCTTTTCATAATAACCGTACTCAATTAAAACGGAATAATCTTAAAGCACAATCTCTGTGGCTGGCTTGTAAGCACTTTATATTTCTCATAAGTTTGAGCACCCCAAGAGTTGTCCCCGCCAACACCTGTCATACGGGAATCAATGCATACCTCTGTAAAATCACGTGGTGAAATGTCTGAAACGTGTGTCTGCTTCTTCATTACATTGCGGGCACGCGCAACATCATGCGGATCATTCTCCACAAAATTGTTCCACTGATAAGGTGCATCAGACTCCTCGCAATCAAAATCCTCTACGGAATTGTGCAGTGCATTGAACTCAAAAGGATTCTCCATAGCATATATTACCAAACCCTTACCTTTTGCATTCTTGATCTCCATCCAACGCACATCTACCCTATGTCCGTTCTCCTGAGGCCTTACATACGGCACATACATATCGGCCACATTGCAAGAATAGATATCAAGCATGGCACCATCCTTCCTATCACAGTAATTCTCCCAAGGTCCCCTTCCGTAGAATTTCACTTTTGAGAATTCCTGTGGCATCCTCCATCTTACGCCATACCTTGGAGCCTCCTTCAAAGAAGCCTCAGACATCTGAGCCTCAACAGTAAGAGCTCCGCTTGGCTCAAGGGTATATGTAACCACATTGCTGCAGCCCAAATCTTCCAGATTATATACAACCTTAACAACCCTGTTTTCCCCTACCATCTGGTCAGTAACCTGAGCAGGCTTGTTATCCTTGCCATAAACCTTCCATGCCTGCCATCTTGCAGGAGCACCATTTCCATAATCATTATCAATAGGAGCCCTCCAATAATTTGGTCTTATTCCAAAGTTTCCCGACAAATAATCAACCCCGTTCACCGCATATTTCCCAATAAGGCCACTCTCCGCATCAACCTCAAACTCCACCTTTGCCTTTTTTGAAACAGATGCAACCTCAGGAACTGAATTGTCTCCCAAAGGGTACTGGTTCCAGCTTTGTTCACCTGAGAAATTTACATAATAGTCATACCCCTGCTGCATCTTAAACTCAGGGAGCTTTATTGCAAGGGTATCATCTGCTGGAATATCAACATTCACCCTTCCCTTTAGGACAACTTTTGATTTTGCCCCTTTTGAATATTTTTGAGGGACAGATACTATCTCATAATTGTAATGGTCTATTCCCGTAAAATAATTTCTGTTTATGGCCCTGTAGGCACCGTTACCATCCGGTTCAATCCACAAATTCTGGTAAATATGCTTTATTTCATTCATAGCAGGATGTGGAACCCTGTCGGGACCAATAACGCCGTTGCACAGAAAGTTTCCGTCACTTGGCGCATTCTCCCCAAAGTCTCCTCCGTATGCCCAGAACTCTTTACCGTCCTTGGTTTTCTGAAGTATTCCCTGGTCTACCCAATCCCATATAAAACCTCCCTGAAGATTGTCTGCAGCATAAATTACATCCCACAAATCCTTAAAATTACCGGTACTGTTACCCATTGCATGGGCGTATTCACTTAAGATATATGGTCTGTCTGTCTCCTGCGCTGCCCACTCGGCCAATTTGAAAGCGCTTGGATACTGAGGGCAGTAAATCTCCGTATTCCACTCAAGGATAGCCCTCTCATGCTGTACCGGACGCACTTTGTCCACATCCTTAAGATAAAGGAATGTCTGGTAGAAATTGTAGCCGTTACCGGCTTCGTTACCCATAGACCAATAAATGATGCTTGTGTAGTTCTTGTTGCGCCAGTACATGTTCTTGACCCTTGCCATATGTCCATTATAGAACCTGAGGTCATTGCCCAAAGTACCACCCTTGCGGAGATTGTAATACATACCGTGTGATTCTATATTTGCCTCATCACATACATATATACCGTACTCGTCACAAAGCTCATAGAAATATGCAGGCTGCGGATAATGGCTGCAGCGTATTGCATTAAAGTTATGCGCCTTCATTAGTTTAATGTCAGCCTCTGTCTGCTGGCGGCTTATCACGTGCCCTGTATACTGGTTGTGCTCATGTATGTTCACACCCTTTATCTTAACGGCCTTACCATTTACCAGCAGCTGATTGCCAATGATCTCCACTTTCCTTGGAGCAAACTTGAACGCCACTTTTTCACTCTCATTGTCTCCCTGGGACAATGCAATAGATCCGTCGTACAGTACAGGAGTTTCAGCACTCCACAAATTCCATCCCTCAAACGAAATTTTGAAACTCTGCAAAGACTCTTCCCCAGCAGCAATGGAAATACTTCTTTTTTCTCCTCCCGACAAAGCTCCTCCAAGAGACAGCTCCACAGTTGCATTGGATTTTGAATTGTTCTTTACAACTGCATCCAGTTCAAAATAACCGCTTCCAGTAAGGCCATCCTCAGCAAGATGCTCCACTATAGGGGTAATCCTGTAATCAAAAAGATGCACTTTTGGCTGGGCAAAAACATATACATCCCTCTCAATGCCGCTCAATCTCCAGAAATCCTGGCACTCAAGGTAGCTTCCGGTACTCCAGCGATATATCTTTAGGGCTACAAGATTCTCCCCTTTGCGCAGATATGGGGTAAGATTATATTCTGCTGTATTTTTTGAATCCTCATTATAGCCCACCAAAATACCGTTTACATATACATAGCATCCGCTTTTGGCTCCACCAATATTCAGATAAACCTCACGGCCTTCCCAATTGGCAGGGATATCAATCACTTTTCGGTATACACCAACTGCATTCTTTTCCGGCAAAATGGGTGGCTTGGGATTTGACGGTTTAAATTCATATCCATGATTGGTATAAATAGCTGTACCATAGCCGTTCAACTCCCAGTTAGCCGGAACGTCAATCTTGTCCCAACTGCTGCTGTTATACCCCGGAGCAACAAACTCTTCTTCATAGGAAGCATCACTCTCACTCCACCAGAAATCCCATTTTCCATTGAGTGACATTACAAACTCAGGCTGATACCTCTCACCCTGTGCACCTGCAAGCTGGGTACGTGGTGAGACTTTTCCTATTTCAACTGTTTCAACGGTAAGATGAGGCATACTCTTCCTGTCTCCGTCATTGGCAGCCCTACCTGCAAATACACACAGGCTCAGGAGTGCTGCTATAGCAAAGCGAAATCTGTTCATACCAATATTCCAAATACTATTTAACTTCAAATTTATATACGCATGTGTGTGTATATGTATCTCCAGGATTAAGCAATGTAGAAGGGAAATTGCTGTGGTGAGGAGTATCAGGGAATTTCTGGGTCTCCAATGCTATAGACTCACGGTAACGCAACTCCTTGCCGTATTTTCCTTTTGAGGTTCCGTCAAAGAAGTTTCCGCTGTAGAACTGCATACCAGGCTGGTCTGTATATACAGACATGAACCTGCCTGAATTGGCCTCATAAACAGAGGCTGCAAACTCCACTCCCTCACCTTTCTTATCCAGTACCCAGTTGTGGTCATAACCTGCACCAAACTTAATCTGCTCATTATCTGCATTTATCCTTTCTCCTATAATATGAGGCTGACGGAAATCAAACGGTGTTCCTGTAACGTCTGCAATCTCTCCGGAAGGGATAAGCACCTCATTTACCGGTGTAGTGGCAGAAGCATTTATCACCATCTCCAGATCCTCAATTGTTCCGTTGCCCTCTCCTTTAAGATTGAAGAATGAGTGGTGTGAAATATTCACATGAGTAGCCTTGTCTGTTGTTGCAAGGTAATCCACTCTGAACTCATTCTCTGGGGTTAGGGTATAAGTCATTGTAATTGAAAGGTTTCCCGGCATACCATCCTGACCGTCGGGACGCATATAGAACAAAACAATTGAATCATCCTTTGCCTCCTTTACATCCCAAACCACCATATCAAGACCTTTAAGGCCTCCGTGAAGTGTCTGGCCGTTGTTGTTCTGAGGGAAATTGTACACCTCTTCCCCAATGGTGTATGTTCCGTTTGCAATCCTGTTTGCATATGGGCCAACAACAGCTCCAAGGAAACGCTCACCAGGATTATTTACATAATTGTCTATATTGTTGTATCCAAGAACTATATCATCATATTTGCCATCCCTATCAGGGGTCCACAATGATACTACACGTGCTCCAAAGTTGGTTACCTGCATTGTAATGTCACCAGCTTTGAGTGTATATATTGATACCTCCTTACCGTCTACTGTAGTCTGGAAATTTTCCTGTGGGAAAAGGACTGGGGCATCACTATTTCCGCACGATGCCATAAGTGTACAAGCTAAAGCCATAATTGCCAATTTTTTCATAATGTCTCCTAATTTATTACTTCTAATATTCCAGTTTACGGGCTCCATCAGAGATCACAACATCGTAAACTTTAGGCTCATGTCCGTATGCAGCGCAGAATTTCTCTTTGGCTGTTGCAATGAATGCATCATACAGGCCGCTCTTTACAAGGTTGATGGTACAGCCTCCAAATCCACCTCCCATAATTCTAGAACCGGTAACGCCGCACTCTTTTGCTATAGTAGCCAAAAGATCCAGCTCCTCACAACTCACCTCGTAATCTTTAGACATACCCCAATGGGTCTGGTACATACGCTCACCTACAGTCTCAAGGTCACCTGCCTCCAATGCTGCACAAACATCAAGAACACGTTTTTCCTCACCAATCACATAGCGGGCACGCATATAATCCTCATCTGAAATTTTATCCTTAATGGCATCCAGTTTCTCCATTGTTGCACCGCGCAAAGTCTCCTGACCCAACATTGCAGCAACCCTCTCACAAGACTCACGGCGTCTGTTGTAAGGAGAACCAACAAGTTCATGTTTTACTACAGAATCAAGCAACACAAGACGGTATCCGAATTTTTCCGGATCAAACGGAAAGTACTCAAAATCCATAGAGAGACAATCCAGACGCATCAAATTTCCTTTTTTCCCAAAAACTGATGCAAACTGGTCCATAATTCCACATTTCACGCCACAGTAATTATGCTCTGTAGACTGTCCTATGCGGGCAAGTTCAAACTTGTCTATCTTGTCCTCATTGAAAATATGGTTGAGTGCAAATGCATAAGTTGATTCCAATGCCGCAGAAGATGACATGCCTGCTCCAAGGGGAACATCACCTGCAAATGCTGTATCAAAACCTTTTACAACGCCACCACGTTTGAGTATCTCACGTACCACTCCAAATATGTAGCATGCCCAAGATGCAGACGGCTTGTCCTCTTCATTAAGGCCAAATTCCGCATAATCCTGCAAGTCTACAGAATATGCACGTACCTTGTCTGTACCGTTTGGTTTTATCTCGGCCACCATTGCCTTGTCTATGGCACCCGGGAATACAAAACCGCCATTATAGTCTGTATGCTCACCAATAAGGTTGATTCTGCCCGGTGATGTATAAAGTTCACCTTCAGTTGCAAAATGCTCTGCAAATTTGTCACGTATAAGTTTTATATCCATAACATCTCTTTTTATAATCCGTCAATTATTTTATCTGAGGCAATGCCATTTGGAATATCTCGCGCACACGCTTCATATCGTACTTGGTTGTACGGTCAAAATAATACACACCATTCTGCTCCTGCTCCACATCTGTAAGCTGGGTATAGCAGAAACCGCATATCTTGTCACTATGACTTACAATTGCCTTAACCTGAGACTCAAGGCGTTTATAGAAATCCTCTTTTGTAATTGCAGCATCACCGTAACCCCATGCATTCTCCTTTGAAGGGTTTGCCTCAGCACATTTGATTCCTCCAAACTCATCAATTATATAAGGGACTTTTCCATCATAATAAAGATGATCCAAAGTGTTGGCATTTATCTTGCCCGGTGTCTGAGGTTGGTAGAATTTCTCGCCGTCAAACAACATTTTGTGCAATTTCTCTCCATCCTGCTGATAGCTGTGGGTTGTACAGAAATCAGAAATCACATACAAACCACCGCTAACGGTATTTACAGGGCGTGAAGGGTCAAGCTTGCGGGTAAGTTCATACACATCTGCAAGGAAACGGCCCATCTGGTTGGTGGTTGCCTCCCACTCCTCATTGAAAGGGGTCCAGGTTACAAGTGCCGGATGGTTGCGGTCTCTAACTACAACATTTGTCCACTCAGAGATAAAATTGCGGGCTGCCGCCACAGAACTTGAATTCTTGCCCCAAGATGCCATCTCACCCCACACAAGGTAACCCAATTTGTCTGCCCAATAATAGAAACGTTCCTCAAACACTTTCTGGTGAAGGCGTGCTCCGTTGAATCCGGCTGCCATGGACATCTCAATGTCTCCCCTCAATGCATCGTCAGAAGGGGCAGTCCATACTCCGTCGGGATAAAAGCCCTGGTCAAGGACAAGACGCTGGTAGTATGGCTTGTTGTTGAGGTAAATTTGAGTTCCGTTTATATGAATCTTGCGCATACCCACATATGCATCCACTTTATCAAGGATATTACCGGCAGCATCTTTAACCTCGTAAACCACATCATAAAGGAATGGCGATTCAGGACTCCAAAGTTTAGGTTTCTTAACAGGTATAACTACAGGAATACCCTGTGAAGCAACTACATCTGCTTTGGCTACCACCTTATTGCCATCCTTAACACTTATATAAAGCCGGTTGCCATTAGCCAAGTTGTAGAAGGTAGGTGTAACCACAATCTGATTCTGGTCAATATCTGTAAATACCTGTACCCTCTCAAGGCCGCAAGGATTCACAGCCTCCATCCATACAGTCTGCCAGATACCTGTAGTACGGGTATACATACAACCGTGTGAATGAAGTTTATGGGACTGCTTTCCCGACGGGAGGTCCTCAGACCTTAAATCACTCTCTGCATGAACCACAAGGTTATGCTCTTTACCGTCTGCTACAAACTCTGTAATATCAAATGAGAAAGAGTCTGAACCGCCATAATGGCGTCCCACAAACTTGCCGTCAATGAAAATCTCTGACTCATAGAATACAGCACCAAAATTCAGTTTCACATTCTTACCCTTCCACTGCGCAGGAATCTGAATTGTACGCTGGTACCACACAGCATTAATGAATTCTTTATGCTCTATTCCCGACAGTTTGCTCTCCGGAGCAAAAGGGACAATAATCTTTCCATCAAATCCTTTACTGTTGGTAAAATCCCTTTCGTGTCCAGTATCAGCCAAATCAAGGGTAAAACTCCATTCTCCATTCAAATTCATCCAGTCTGCCCTCTCAAACTGAGGACGCGGATACTCAGCACGTGGCTGCTGTGCAAAAGATACAACAGCAAGGAACAGTGCCGCTACAACAAGAATCTTAGATTTCATATTTCTGTTTTTAAATTATATTCTGGTTTTCCTCAAATATACGAATTTTAACCGCTCGTTGTCCTAAAAATCAAAACGGCATCATTTATGTTGTATCTTTGAGACAACAATAAAAATTAAAATCATGAACAACAAATACGGAATGTACGGACTCATATTCATTGGAATATGTATGGTAATTGCAGTAAACAGATATAAATCATTTGACAGAAGTGTATCAGTTAAAGGCCTTTGTGAAAAAGAGGTAATGGCAGATAAAGTTATATGGCCACTTGTCTACAAAGTTGTAGGCAATGATATGGAGTCCATTTACAGTGAAATCACCCAAAAGAACAATATTGTGGTGGAATACCTCAAATCAAAAGGTATACCACAGGAAGAAATTTCAGTTTCTGCTCCAAACGTTGTAGACCTTAAGGCAGAAAGATACGCCTCAGAAGAGAGGACATACAGGTACAATGTAACCAGTGTAATAACAGTAGCCTCCCGACAGGTAGAAAAAATCCTTGCCCTTACTGCCCAACAGGGAGAACTCATTTCCAAAGGGGTTACCCTTGTAAGCGGAGACTACCAGTACAACACGATCTACGAATTTACCGGCCTCAATGAAATAAAGCCTCAGATGATTGAGGAGGCAACAGCCAATGCACGCCAGGTGGCACAAAAATTTGCAGAAGATTCAAAAAGCAGACTTGGCAAGATAAAGAAAGCTTCCCAGGGACAATTCACCGTAACCAACCGCGACAGCAACACCCCATACATCAAGAATGTCCGCGTTGTCACCAGTGTAGATTACTACCTAAGATAAGCCTGATACTATTTTGTGGCTGGCGCACTTGCCAGCTACAATATCGTTTCTCATTTGATATTGTGCAGAAAATGCTATTTTATTGCACAAACCGGAGTAGCTTCTGAATCTTTGCGCAGCATTTGGTTATTTCCTGCACAAAGTCACCCGCAGTATAAGTAACATGACACACTGGTCCTGCAAATTGTGCCCCAACCGCAGAAATATCCTCGTTCGGGAATAAAATAGACGCAAATCGTGCCGCAACAACAAAAACACCCCCGTTCGGGAACAAAACAGTGGCAAAATGTGCCACGCATGGACAAAAAACAAGAAAGGGGAACAAAACGCATTGTATTTGTTCCCCTTTCTATATTGCAAGCGCTGCACAAGGCCGCGCGGCTACTCCATCTCGCTCTCTTTCAGACGCTCCGCATTCTCCGCAATCTGAAGCTGGTCAATTACCTCCTGTATTGCACCATCCATAAAAACAGGCAAGTTGTACATTGTCCAGATGATACGGTGGTCGGTCACACGGCTCTGAGGATAGTTGTAGGTTCTGATTTTTGCAGAACGGTCACCGGTAGAAACCATTGTCTTTCTCTTGGCAGAAATCTCATTCAGATATTTCTCATACTCCAGGTTATAAAGACGTGTTCTCAACTCTGCCAAAGCTTTGTCATAGTTCTTCAACTGGCTCTTCTCATCCTGACACTGCACCACCAATCCGGAAGGGATATGGGTAAGACGGATAGCAGAATATGTTGTATTTACCGACTGTCCGCCAGGACCAGAAGAACAGAATGTATCTTTTCTGATATCTTTCTCATTAAGTTCAATATCAAACTCATCTGCCTCAGGCAATACTGCTACTGAAGCTGCTGAAGTGTGAACACGGCCTTGAGTCTCGGTCTGGGGAACGCGCTGTACACGGTGTACACCTGACTCATATTTAAGGACACCGTAAACACCCTCTCCGCTCACTTTCATGATCACCTCCTTAAATCCGCCGCTGGTACCCTCACTTTGGCTGGTAACCTCCATTTTCCAGCCTCTGCGCTCAATATATTTTGAGTACATTCTGAACAGGTCACCTGCAAAGATAGAAGCCTCATCTCCACCGGCACCGCCACGAATCTCAATGATTGCATTTTTGGCATCCTGTGGATCGGCAGGGATAAGAAGCAACTTGATCTCCTCCTCCATCTGTGGAAGAACCTCCTCAAGCATGGCAGCCTCCTCTTTGGCCATCTCCCTCAACTCCTCATCTTTCTCATTCTGAAGAATATCCTTGGCAGCCTCATAATCCTCTACCATTTTCTTGAATTTTGCACCTGCCTTTACAATAGGATCAAGCTCCTTATACTCTTTATTGAGCTGTACATACTTTTTCATGTCATTCATAAGCTCAGGATCTGAAATCTGCTCCTGCAACTTGTTGAACTTGTCGTACAACCCCTCAATCTTAGCCAATAAACTGTTCTCGCTCATATATCTAATTATTATTCAACCCGCAAAAATACTCAAATTATTTGAAAAACATTGAATTTACTTCTATAAATCCCTAATCCAGCAACGCCTGCGCATAAACGGCTCTGTATCATAGCTCTCCCACACCTTAATTGCCGCAATGTTAGTATCAATCTGAGGATTGGTAATGCAGTATTTCAGATGTCTCTCCTTAAAGTTAGTTGCCAGATTCTGGTGGTAAATTGCAGAGAGTCCCCTCTGCGCCCATGCAGGATTAGATCCCACCATCATAAGGTCTATAGTATCATACTTGCGGTAAGCCTTAAGGATATGGTACCAGCCAAATGGGAACAGGCTTCCACCAGCCTTCTTCAACGCCTCTGACAAAGAAGGGAAACACAGGCCAAACGCTGCTATATCATTATTCTCATCCACAACCATACATGTAAGCTCCGGCTTGAGCAAAGAGAAATAAGCATTGCCCGTCTTCTCTATCTCCTTAGGAGTGAGTGGTATGAAATTGTGTACAGCCTTAAAGCACTCATTATAGATTGCAAAGAACTTTGCAATCAGCTCTTTCTTAAGTTCTCCCTTTATCTTTCTTATATCAAGCAGACGCAAATTGTATCTCTTCATGAGAATATCTGCAATCCTCTGCAACTTCTCCGGAGCACCCTGGGAACCATTGAGCCTGAACTGTATCCAATCAGCCTCCTTTACAAACCCAAGCCTCTCCATATACTCCACATAATACGGGTAGTTGTACAAACAATTGTACGGAGGAGTATTCTCAAACCCCTCTACAAGCATACCCTGCTTCCCGAGCGTATTGTAGAACAGCGGGCCATGCACCTGGGTCATCCCCTGCTCCCTGCCCCACTCCATTGCGGTATCAAGCAAAGCCTTGGCCACATTGAAATCCTCAATAAAATCAAACCACCCGAAACGTACCCTCTTGAGGTTATAAAACTCATTGTAACGTGGATTTACAATAGCCTGAATGCGCCCAACAACCTTCTCACCTTTATAAGCAAGCCACATCTTGCGTGTGCAGTACTCAAGGGCAGGATCCTCCGTAAGGGTGCTCTTCTGGTCGGCATCCAAAGAGGGGACATACTGGCTGCAGCCCTTATAAAGCTTGTTCTGGAACTGATAAAAAATCTTCAGCTGTTTCTTTCCTACAACTTCTTTTATTGTAATCTCCATAGCCAAAACTATTAATTTAAATTACTCTCCCAAACTTATCAAATGTTCAATTGTCGCCTGGGCACAAACGCACCCGAAAACTGCAGGCAAGTAAGAAATTGTCCCAACCTGGCTCTTTTTGTTGCGCTCCTCCATTGGCACAATTGCCTCCCTGTCGGGAAGCTCCTCAGAAAATACAACCTTGAACCCTTTGGCAATCCCCTCCTTCCTCAATTTCTTGCGGAGGATATACGCAAGCGGGCAGTTATATGACTTGCTTATGTCTGCAATACGGATTTTTGTGGCATCAAGCTTTGCTCCGGCACCCATTGCCGAGACATGAGGAATCTTATGTTCCACGCAGTATTTTATAAGGGATATTTTTGGGGCAAGGGTATCAATTGCATCCACAACATAATCAAGCT